>CAYVRE010000010.1:0-21649 GCA_964453095.1 uncultured Candidatus Saccharibacteria bacterium | reverse complement strand
AACTTATCCACAGTGTTATTTTATTGACTTCATTATATAATAAACTTAATTATGGCTTCAAATTTCCTGGGAAATTTTAATATGGAAAAGCTCAACATTCTGGCCAATCCATTGAAGATGTTTTTTCCTAAAAAAATGGTTGGGATTGATATCGGCACTGCGTCTGTCAAAGTTGTTGAATTGTCGCGCTGGGGCCAGGGAAAAACCTTGGAAAATTATGGAGAAATTAAGTCTGTCTCCCTGTATAAAGAGCCTTTCAGAAACGTTGAGAGGGGAAGCTATCTGCTTTCAAACTATTTTGTTTCCAGGGCTATAAGGGCGGTTTTAGACGAGGCCAGAATAAAAACCAAGGCCGCTATTTTTTCAATACCTGATTTTTCCACATTTTGCGTTTCTTTTGATATGCCGCCGATGAATAAGAATGAAATAGCCCAGGCCGTCTACTACAACGCCCCGAAATATATTCCGCTTCCCGTAACAGAGACAACATTGGATTGGAAATTGATAGGAGGCACTCCCGGCGACAAGCAGTCGTCTCTTAAGATATTTTTAGTGGCTATCCCCAACCAGATTGTCCAGGACTATCAAAAAGTAGCCCAGCTGGCAGGACTGGAACTTTATGCAGTAGAGGCGGAAGCTTTGGGGTTATCAAGGGTTCTGGCCAGAGATAACAAAAAGGTAGTCTGTCTGATAGATATCGGCGTGCAGAGCACCACTATTAATATAGTGGACAGGGGAAATTTGAAAAAGAGCTATAGTTTTAATTTTGCCGGAGGCCAATTGAACAATGCCGTGTCGTCTGTGTTGGGTTTGGGGCGCGTGGAAGCAGAGGAAGTAAAAAATAAAGAGGGGCTTATTTCTTCGGAAGCAAGCGTCACCAAGACATTGTACCTTTTAATCGACCCTCTTTTGCTTGAAGTCAGAAAGATCATATCCGATTTTTTCCAACAGGAAGGCGAGGATATAGATGAGATTCATCTGACCGGAGGCACTTCGGCCTTGCCCGGGCTCAAGGAATATTTTGCAGAGATTCTTAAGAAGAAAGTGGAAATATCTAACTGTTTTTCAGAAATTTTGTATCCCCCTATCCTCGGACAGACACTGGAAAATATTGCTCCGAGCTTTTCTGCGGCGGTGGGGGTGGCGCTAGGGGGTTTAGAAATATGATATAATAAATAAAAGTATGGATTTTTCCATAATTTATCAATTAAGGACTAAAAAATTCTGGTGGCTGGATGTCATATTCTATTTCGTGATATCTCTGCTGATAGCCACTGTTTTTTGCTATCTTATCTTTGCTGTTAAAATCAGCATGCAAAACAGTCAAATTCAGGATTTGAAGGAGGCGATAAAAACGGTGGGGACCGGACAGCAATTGGCTTATGAAAAAGAAGTTGTTGTTTATCAGAAAAAAATCAACGATTTTGTTGCCGTATTCCAAAACCACGGATTTTCCTCAAATGTCTTTGTTTTTATGGAGAAGCATACCAGGCCCAATGTTTGGTTCCAAAATTTCAGTATGGACCAGAAAGGAGGCAAAGTTAATTTGGTTGGAGAATCAGATGATATGGATGCTTTCAGCCGGCAGGTGTCGGTTTTTGAAAGAAATGAATATATCGATAATATAAACTTGTTGAATTCCAGTCTGGGGGAATCGGACAGGGTAGGATTTAACCTGAACCTTACATTAAACCCCAAAATATTCGGTTACATATCCGATACGCTTACGGAATTAACGCCTATGGAAGCGACGATTTCGCCATCTTTGGAGCCGGTATTCCAGCCCGAGGAGGGAAATCAATAAAAAATTATAAAATGCAAATAGACCGCCCCATTGCTATAGCCGTAACTCTCTTTATCATCCTGTTTTTGCTGTTCTTTTTAGTGGCGCCCAAATACAATGCATTTAAGGACCTCCAGGTAAAATTGGGAGAAGAAAAGGCGGAGTTCGACGCAAAGTATGAATATTTCTCGGCTATAACCAAGACCTACTACGATATTCAAACCCGTCAGGATAGCATTAAAAAAATTGATGATGCCCTTCCTACCGATTCAAACCTCGGCCGGTTAGTCTATTTCTTCCAAAAAAAAGCTGAAGCCAGCGGGATAATAGTCAAAAGCCTTTTTTTAAGCAAATCGCCGGCTTCTAACTCGGGGGGTGTCAAAGAAGTTAAAGAAATGTCTTTTTCATTTAATTTAGTCGGAAGCTATGCATCATTGGAAAATTTTATTATTTCCTTGGAGAAATCATCGCGCATATTCGAAGTTTCAAAGATTTCTTTTTCCTCCGCTTCTTCCGCAGCATTGGAGGCCCCTTCTGAAGAATCTGCGCAATTCCAATCGCAGGACATATATTCCTTTAGTTTAGAAGTTAAAACGTATACATATTAATCAAAAACAATGGCAGTAGTTTTCATATCGCCAAAACAGAGACAGAAGGTATTTTTCATGGGGATTACAATAATACTTATATTGTTTTTGGCTGTTATATCTTCCGTAGTTTTTTTCGCCAAGCCCAAAGAAATTCCATACCAGGTGGTTTTTAACAAGCCCAAAGTAAATATTAATTTTAGTATTTTAGACTCAGCCAGATTTAATGAGCTCGAACCGTTTACGGAAATGGAAATACAATTCAGCTATAGCGCCTCCACTGAAGCAAGTAAGATTGTAACTGGTCTTATCTCAGCGCCTTCCATGGATGATGCCAGAGAAATTTTAAAGAGCCTGGATTTAACAGTGATAAGCATAGAAGAAGTTCAGACCGGCAGGGAAAATCCTTTTACCCCTTATTTTCAAATAATAGGGCCTGACCAAGAATAACAAATATGAGATTATTACAAGAACTATTTGCAAACGGGATACTCTCAGAGGACAGAATGAGAGAATTGGAAAAAGAGATAGGTAAATCGGGCAGGACAGAAGAGGAAATAATCCTGGATAAAAAGATTCTCCCGGAGAATTCTTTGTTTGAGTTAAAAAGTAAAATCCTGAGAGTGCCTTTAAAAAAAGTAAAAGCCGAGGAAATATCTGCGGATGTTTTGGAGTTGATACCGGAAGAGGCGTCTGCCAACTATAAAATGATGCCTTTATCCAAAAGCGAGAATTTTATCCAGATAGGAATGGTTTATCCGGAGAATGTTTCGGCGCAAAATGCCCTAAGGTTTTTGGCTAATCAGGCCAATTTTAATTATCAGGTCTATCTCATAACATTTACCGATTTAGATAATCTATTGAAGCAGAGGAAAAACATAGGAGCAGAAACAAAAAAAGCATTGGAAGAGCTGAGGCAGGAAAAAGGAGAGCTCTTGGATGTTTTGGAAAAAAGCACAGCCCCCGCCGAATTAATAGCAGAAGAAGCCCCTATTATTAAAATGGTTTTGGTCATACTTCGGCATGCCCTCGAAGGCCACGCTTCTGATATCCATATAGAGCCGGGCAGAGAGAAGCTTACTATCCGTTTCAGATTGAACGGCATTCTGCACCCCAGCCTATTTCTGCCTTTGAAGGTCCATCCCTCTATTGTTGCCAGAATTAAAATTCTCTCCGGGTTAAAAATAGACGAGAACAGAATTCCCCAGGACGGAAGATTTTCCGCCAAAGTCAACAATGTTGACATTGATTTTAGGGTTGCCACTTTCCCGACGCTTTACGGAGAGAAAGTCGAGCTGAGGGTATTGGATCCTACGCAGGGGTTGAAATCATTTGATGATTTGGGATTAATCGGCAGAAACCTGGAAGTGGTTAAAGATGCTATAAAAAAGCCTTTTGGGCTGATATTGTTTACCGGGCCAACCGGATCAGGAAAAACAACAACTCAATATGCTATGTTGCGGATTTTGAATAAGGATACGGTTAATATAGTTACCATTGAAGACCCGATAGAATATTCTATCGCAGGGGTCAACCAATCGCAGGTGAAACCTGAAATCGGCTACACCTTTGCCCATGGCCTGCGACAGATTCTCAGGCAAGATCCCAATGTTGTAATGGTCGGAGAAGTAAGGGACGAAGAAACCGCTAACCTCGTTATGAACGCCGCCTTGACCGGCCACATTGTGTTGTCTACTCTGCACACTAATTCATCTGTCGGCGTGCTGCCTCGTCTGATAGACATGGGAGTCCGGCCTTTTTTAATCCCATCCACCTTAAAAGTAGTTATTTCACAAAGATTGATTAGAACCCTGTGCCAGCATTGCAAGACAAAGATAAGGCCCAGTGAAAAAATCAGAAGTTATATACTGTCAAAAATTAAAAGCATGCCTCCTTATGCAAAAAATCAAGTAAAAATACCGGAGCCTTTTTCAATATATTCAGCCAAAGGATGCGAGGCCTGTAATTTTTCAGGCTATGGCGGCCGGGCCGGGCTTTTTGAAGTTTTGCCCATAACTGATGAGATCTCAGAATTGGTAATGGGAGATCTTCTGGAAAGTTCTATCTTGAAGGTAGCCCAGAAACAAGGCATGCTTACAATGGAACAGGAGGGCGTGATGAAAATATTAAGCGGCCTGACTACTGTTGAAGAAGTAGCCAGGGTAACGGAAGAAACAAATGAATAAAATATTGTTAGCAGAAAACGATGCTTTCTTAATAGGCGTCTATGCCAGCCAGTTTAGGAAGCTGGGTTACAGCACCAGCATTGCGCCGGACGGAGAAGTTGCCATCAGCAGAATTAAAAGTTTTAACCCGGATATATTGGTCATAGATGCTGCTTTGCCTAAAATTAATGCCATGGGCGTTTTGAAGGCCCTGAGGCAGGATGTGGGATTTAACGAACTGAAAGTTATCATGCTTTCTAATTTCGCCCAGGGGGCGGACGCGGAAAAGATAAAAGAGTTCGGAGTGCTCAAGTATTTTATAAAAGCGGAAAACACAGCCGAAGAAATAGCAGATGAAATTAAAAGAATATTAAGCTAAAAATATGGATTACCTATCATACATTAAAAAACTTTTGGATATAGTCGTTGCCGAAGATGCATCTGATTTGGATATTTCCGTCGGCCATGCGCCCAATATCAGAATCACCGGCCAGCTGGTTCCTTTAAGCCACGAGAAAATAATAACAGAAAAAGATTCCGAGGCCATTGCCTCTTCCATAATGTCAGAATCCCAGCACAAAAGGCTTTTAGAGAACAGGGAAATTGATTTTTCATATGATCACGGAGAAAAGGGCAGATTCAGAGTGAATGTTTACTTTCAGAGGGGGAGTGTGAGTTTGGCAATGCGTTTTATTCCTCAGAAGATCAGGACTATAGAAGAATTAAATCTTCCGCCGGTATTGCATGAGTTTACCGGCCGTCCTCAGGGCCTTGTTTTAGTAACGGGCGCTTCCAGCCAGGGAAAATCAACTACATTAGCGGCAATGGTGGACGAGATAAACCATACCAGGTCTGTGCATATAATAACTATTGAAGATCCTATAGAATATACTTATCCTGTTGACAGGGCGATAGTCGACCAAAGAGAAGTTAACCGGGATACTCTAAGCTTCTCCAACGCTCTGAGGGCCACTTTCCGCCAGAACCCGGATGTGATTATGGTGGGAGAAATGAGGGATTTAGAAACGATTTCCACCACAATTACGGCAGCTGAAACCGGGCATTTGGTTTTTGCCACCCTGCACACCAATTCAGCGTCCCAGACAATCCACAGGGTGGTGGATGTTTTTCCCGGAGAGCAGCAAAACCAGATAAGGTTTCAATTAGCCAGCACTCTTTTGGGCATAATTTCTCAGCGCCTTATACCGAGAATCAAGGGAGGATTTATCCCGGTATGTGAAGTGATGATTTGCAACAATGCCATAGCCACTCTGATAAGAGAGAACAAGACCCATGAAATACCGGCCGTGATAGAGACGTCGGCCAAAGAAGGAATGATATCTTTGAACCGGGCCATGGTTGATTTGGTGAGAAAGAAAGAAATATCTTTAAAGAGCGCCATGGATTTTGCGCTCAACCCGGCGGAAATAAATAATCTTTTGAGATAGTTAATGAAATATACATATCAGGCGCGGTCGGAAGAAGGCAAGGTTGAGGCCGGAACAGTTGAGGCCTCTTCCAAAGAAGCGGCTGCTCTTATTCTGCAGAAGTATAATATTTATGTCACCTCTTTAAAGGAGCAAAGCCCCGGCCTTTCACGCATTAAAAATCTGCATTTTTTTGAGAAAGTTACAAAAAAAGACCTGGCTATCTTCTCGCGCCAGCTGGCCGTGATGATGCAGGCGCGCGTGCCGGTCACCCAGAGCTTGAAGGGGCTGGCTGCGCAGATAAAAAAAGAAGGATTCAGGGAAAAGATACTAAAAGTTTCCCAAATGATTGAAGAAGGCAATTCTTTGTCGCAGGCCTTTGGCACCTACCCCGATGTTTTTAATATTTTTTATGTGAGCCTAGTAAAAACAGGCGAGGCGTCGGGAAAGATATCAGAATCCCTCTATTATCTTTCAGAGCACTTGGAAAGGGAAAGCGACATAGAGGGCCAGATAAAAGGAGCCCTGATCTACCCTATATTCGTCGTGTCTGTTTTAAGCGTTGTAATTCTAATCGTGATGTTTGTGGTTATGCCCAAGCTGGTTGACCTTTTGAAAGAAACCACTGCCGAACCTCCCGTATTCACAATGATAATGATAAACTTCTATAGCTGGCTGTCGCGTTACGGATGGATTTTGATAGCGGGGTTCCTCTCTCTGGTTACTTTCATCATCTACTATTTTACAACCAAAGAGGGAAGAAAAAGATATGACAGATTGTCTTTGAGAATTCCGTTCCTCGGCTGGTTTCTTAAAAAGGTGTTCCTTATGAGATTTGCAGAGAATATCTCCACGCTGATTTCATCCGGGCTTTCGATAAACAATGCTTTGAAAATAACTAAGGATACGGTGGATAGCGAGGTTTACAAAAAGATTATCTCCGAAACAGAGGAGAGGGTTTCGGAAGGAGAGAAGATAAGTTCTGTTTTAGTGAAATATCCTGACTTTGTTCCGGCCTTTGTAGTGCAGATGATACAGGTTGGCGAGGAAACCGGCCAATTGGACAGAAATTTGATGGAAATAGTTAACTTTTACCAGAAAGAGGTCAAAAGGGCGGTGGAAACATTTACAACCATGCTTGAGCCGGTGCTGATTATTTTTTTGGGTGCAGTTGTGGCCTTGCTGGCGATTTCCGTGTTGCAGCCCCTGTACGGCGCGTTAGGCACTATTTAAACTTATCCACAGATAAGCTCTTGATACCTTATTGCAAAGCAATTATAATAAAATAAATATATAAACAAGTGCAACATTCAAAAGGATTCACGCTAATAGAATTATTGGTTACTATTGCGATTATCGGGATTTTGTCTATGGTTGTTTTGTTCAGTATTACGCAGTATATAAACAGCAGCAAGGATACTTCCATAAGAGGCAACTTGTCAATTTTAGCATCATCCGGAGAGGTTTACTATAACAACTACGGCGACACCTATGATGGTTTTTGCGATTCTGCTCCGGTTGAGAATGCTTTTCTTCAAATGCCCCATATTGCAGGCGGAGAGTCATATTGCGCAGACGGCCAAAATGAATGGGCAGCCTGCAGCCGGCTATTTATAGACAATAGGATAGCCTACTGCGTTGACAGCCGGGGCGTGCAAAGAGAGATATGCAATGATTCCTGCGATAGTTTTACCATCGTTTGTCCGGACCTAGGCTCTTGCAACTAATTGTGAAAATAAAGTATAATAATAGAATAAGATTAAAAATACAAAGGTCGATATCTTAAAAATTCAAAGTAAAAATAATAAACATAAAAATAAAATGAATAAAACAAAAGGATTTACGATCATTGAGTTAATCGTGGTTATTGCTATCATCGCTGTTTTAGCAGCAGTAGTGGCAGTTAATGTTGTGTCATACATTTCTAAGAGCAGAGACGCGGCAATAAAGAGCAACATGGAAGCCATGACAACCGACGCAGCTGTGTTTTATGATACTACCGGAGTTGCTACGTATACAAACCTGTGCACAGATACTACCACTGGTTTTGCAACCGCTTATGCCGCCGCCCAAGCTCAAAAGAAATCTGCCGGAACAGTTGACTGTGATTCCAGCTCAACACAGTGGCGTGCCGTTGTGCAGTTGAATAATCCAACCGCCGCCAATGGCTGGTGGTGTGTAGACTATACTGGAGTTAAAAAAGAATTAGCAACTGATCCTGTCGGAACTGCTACCTTCTGTCCATAGAAAATGAAAGAACAGCAAAATGACCCCGCTAAGCGGGGTCATTTTTATTTATCCGTAATTATGATAAAATAATTTAATGTTTGCAGATACTTTAATCTATTTCTTCATTTTTATCTTCGGGGTTTGCATCGGCAGTTTTTTGAACTGCGCAATTTATCGCCTGGAGCAGAAGAAGAAAATCACCGGCAGATCCTACTGCCCTCAATGCAAGAAGCAGCTGGAGTGGAGGGATTTGTTTCCTGTCTTGAGCTTCTTTATATTGAAGGGCAAGTGCAGAAATTGTAAAAAAAGCATATCTTGGCAGTATCCGATAGTAGAGCTGGCAACAGGGTTGCTTTTTCTATTGATTTTTAGCCAGAACGGGTTAACTGTCAGCTTCGAAAATATATTTTCCGTGGCTTCTTATTGGCTGATTGCCTGTTTCCTAATTGTAATATTCGTTTATGATTTGAAGCACTATATAATACCGGATAAGGTTTTGTTCCCGGCCATCGCAGTTGCCTTGGCCTATGATGTTTTTTCTTTGTTTGCTGCTCAGTATTCTCTATCGTCCTTTTTCAGCTTTGTTATAGCCGCTATCGTTGCCTCGGGATTTTTCTTGGCCATTTTTCTTGTATCGGGCGGTAAATGGATGGGGTTCGGCGATGTAAAGCTGGCTATTCTGCTCGGCCTTATTCTGGGATGGCCCGACATATTAACCGGACTATTTTTGGGCTTCTTTTTTGGTGCTATAATAGGAGTAGCATTGATGATTTTAAAGAAGAAGAGTATTAAAAGCCAAATACCCTTCGGGCCATTTTTGATTGCCGGAACCTTGGCCGCCCTATTTTGGGGACAGCAAATACTCGGTTGGTATCTGAATTTATTTAAAATTTAAGAAATTGAAGTTAAGAAATAAAAATTCAGAGAAGGGGATTACTTTGATAGAAATTATAGTGGCAATTGCTATCATCATTTTGTTTTCTATGATTTTGGTATCTGATTACCCCAAGATTAGAAGGCAGTTTGCTCTTTCCAGGTCTGTTTATAGGCTGGCGCAGGATCTCAGGAAGGCGCAGGATTTGGGCTTGTCCGGGGTGAAAATAGTCGGCATAGAGGCAAAGGGCTACGGAATTTACATCAGCTCCGAAGCTGATGTAAATAGGCAGTATATGATATATGCTGATAACTGCCCCCTCCTATTGCCCGATAATAAATATACCATCGTTGAGGGAGTTTGCGAAGATGACATCATTGAAACAGTGGATATTAGTAAAGCCGAGCGTGAAGTTTATATTAAAGAAATTACCCATATTGACGGAGATTATACCAGCATAAACTTTAATCCGCCCAATCCGAATATAGCTATAGAAAATATCAGCAGCGACGAAGACAGCATTGAAATCGTCCTGGCGCTGGACTTCGACGAGAATGTGACCAGGGCGGTTTCTATAAACGCATCAGGTCTTATAGAGGTGAAATAAATATGAAAAATAAAGGATTTACTATTATTGAATTGGTGATTGCTATTTTTATTTTGTCTGTGGCTGTCATTGGCATTTATAATTCTTTCTCAACTATGGTTATTCTGACCTCCGGCGCTTCTGACAGGCTTACGGCGGCTTATCTGGCCCAGGAGGGCATGGAGATAGTCAGGAATATACGAGACACCAATTGGCTGAATGGGTTTTCATGGTACGACGGCCTTTCCGGATGCGATAATGGATGCATGGGGGATTATAAAACTACCGGGGCAGTCGAGTCTGGGTTGGCTCCATACATTGATAATGATTATTTGAAGATAGATGCGGACGGTTTTTATAATCAAACCTTCGGCACAGAGACAAGGTTCAGAAGGAAAATCACAATTACATTTATTGAAGACCCTGAGGGACCGTCTTATATCGCCAAGGTTTCTGTCCAGGTTTTTTGGGACCAAAAACCGACAATTCTCAATCCGGACGGAGAAGAGGGGGTTATTGAGGCCGAAGAAAACTTATATAATTGGTATTAATTTTAATGAATAGGAATTATAACAAAGGATTTACATTAGTTGAGCTGATTGTGGTGATGGCTGTCTTTTTGCTTATTGTCGGCACAGCTATGGGTATTTTTATTTCCATTGTGAAGCAGCAAAAAAGGATTCTGGCAGAGCAGGAACTCCTGAACCAGGCCAGTTATGTTGTGGAATATATGTCAAAAGCCATGAGAATGGCAAGAAAAGACGATATGGGCGAGTGCCTGATAGAAGGTGTAGTCAGTTACCCGGGATACACTTATTTGCTGACCCGCGCAGACCTCGACGGTTTTTATAGAGGCATAAAGCTTTTGAACCAGTCAGATTCTGATGAATCCGGCTTTCCCGCCTGCCAGGAGTTCTATTTAGATGATGCGGGCGTATTGAAAGAGAAAAAAACATACTGGCCATATAATCCTATCGGCGATGATGAGGCGGTTGCCTTAACTTCGGAAAAGTTTAATATAGAGGCCATTAGATTTGGCATTAACGGCCAGAACGGATGTTATGGCGAGCCGATTGAATGCCCGCAGACAGAAGATGGCAATAATCAGCCCAGAGTTACCATGCTTTTGGATATACGGATGGATGCCCAGTCGGTAAAAAAGTTTCAAACAACGGTTTCGCAGAGAAATCTTAATACGCAATAATTATTTAAATGTTTAATAATTCCCAAAAAGGCGTATCGCTGATTATTACTTTTTTCATAATGACAATAGTCCTTGCCGTGGTTTTGTCTATAAGCACTATTTTATACAGCGAACTTAGAATTATAAGAAACATGGGAAACTCTGTGGTGGCTTTTTTTGCCGCCGACAGCGGAGCCGAAAAAGTCCTTTATTATGACAGAAAAATAGTGCCTGCGGGAGCCGCAAGTGGCATTTGCAATATCTGTACTGCCTGTGACGCAGGCAGCGCGGATTGTGATGATTGTACTGCTGATGGCGATGATTGCGACCAATGTACAGATTGCATGGTTGCTTTTAAGACTATTATTAATCAGGGAAGCAGTTCGGAAAAATCTTATGATGTGGTTGCGGGTATCTCCCCGGGTCCCACGCCCCCACCAGGACAGTGCGGGACGTCTGAGGCATATTTACAGTCACGCGGAATTTATAAAAACACGAAAAGGGCTATAAATTTAGATATTGAAACAGAAATTAGAACCGGCATAGGTCCGAGCATAAGCAATCCACAAGTGATTATCACTGATAGTGGTAAAATAACCATTTCAGTCACCCTTACTCCATATCCGGAATGCAAGGATTATTTAGTTACGGCCTATATATATGATGAAAGCGATGGAAGCCTAGTAGCTACGTTGGAACTGCAGGCGGCAGGACAGTGCGAGTTCAGCAAACCCTGGAACGGCGGAGAATTAGGACATACCTATTATGTAACCATCGGCGGTATTGATCCAAATGGTTTTTGCGCGAGCGTCACAGTTATTCCGCAATAATTTTTAAGCTATGAAAAAAGAAGGAATAAAAAACCGTATTGAAAAGCTTAAAGAGGTTATTAACCGCCATAGATATCTCTACCATGTTCTAGACAGGCAGGAGATTTCTGATGCGGCTTTAGACTCTTTGAAAAAAGAGCTTTTTGATTTAGAACAGCAGCATCCGGATTTTATTGCCACTGACTCGCCTACGCAAAGAGTGGGAGGGCAACCTTTAAAAGAATTCAAAAAGCTCAAGCATTCCCAAAGAATGCTTTCTTTCAACGATGCTTTTTCAAAAGAAGACATGGAAGACTGGCAAACAAGGTTTAAGAAACTTTTAACAGAAAAAGAAAAACAAGAAATAGATTATTACTGCGAGTTGAAGATTGACGGCCTGGCAATTGAATTAGTGTATAGAGGCGGGCTTCTGCATACCGGCTCCACCAGGGGCGATGGAAATATCGGAGAAGATATTACGCAAAACCTAAAAACAGTTGAGGCCATCCCTTTGAAAATTGATGACAAGCAGGAGATTATCGTCAGGGGGGAGGTTTTTATCAGCAAAAAAGAGTTTGAAAGGATAAATAAGTTGCAGAAACATAAGGGCCTGCCCGTTTATGCCAACCCGAGGAATATTGCCGCCGGCTCTGTTAGGCAGTTGGACCCCAAAGTTACGGCGCACCGCAAGCTGGATTCTTTTGCCTATGACATCATCACTGATCTCGGTCAAAAGACTCATGAGGAAAAGCATAAAATGCTGAAAGATTTGGGATTTAAGACAAATAAGAACAATAAATATTGCCAGTCTCCGGAAGATGTTTTGCATTTCCGTGAGCATTGGGTGAAAGAGAGGGACAATCTGGATTATGAAATTGACGGCATAGTGGCTATTGTCAATAACAATGAGATTTTTGAAAAACTGGGAGTTGTCGGCAAGGCGCCGAAGGGAGCCATTGCTTTTAAGTTTCCGCAGGCCGAGGCAACCACCAAAGTTTTAGATATAAAGGTGCAGGTGGGCAGAACCGGGGCCATGACTCCGGTGGCAATTTTGGAGCCGGTGCAGGTATCGGGCATTACCATAACCCGCGCCACCCTTCATAATGAAGATGAAATAAAAAGATTGGGTTTGAAAATAGGAGATACGGTGATCGTGGGCAGAGCCGGCGATGTGATACCCGATATTATGAAAGTTCTGACGGAATTAAGAACCGGCCATGAAAAGAGCTTTAAAATGCCGGTAAAGTGCCCTTCGTGCGGAACAAAACTGGTAAAAACAGAAAGTGAAGCTCTCTGGAGATGCCCCAATGTAAAATGTTTTGCCCGGCAGAGAAGGAGCTTTTATCATTTTGTTTCCCGCGCTGCTTTTAACATCGACGGCTTGGGACCAAAAATCATTGATAGGCTGTTGGACGAGGGCTTAGTCCAGGACCCCGGTGATCTGTTTGAATTAAAAGAAGGGGATATAGTTCCGTTAGAACGATTTGCTGAGAAGTCAGCTGAGAATTTAATAAAATCAATCCAGGAAAAAAAGGAAATAACCCTGTCCAAGCTTATTTACTCCCTCGGTGTCAGAAACATCGGCGAAGAAACAGCCGTTGCTCTGGCAAAACGCTTCAATTCTATTAAAAATATTAAAGCGGCTAAGCTGGAGGACTTTGAATCGATTTTAGATATAGGGCCTATTGTGGCAAAATCAATTTATCAATGGTTTTCAGAAAAAGACAACTTAAACTTTCTGGACAGATTGGAAAAGAGAGTTAGAATAACAAATCCCAAGCCTAATCCGGGAAGCCAGAAGTTAAAAGGTAAAACGTTTGTTTTAACCGGAGGGCTGAAATCGATGAGCCGCGATGAAGCGCGGGCAAGGATAAGAGAACTGGGCGGGGATATCTCTGAATCCGTATCTTCAAAGACAAGTTATGTGATTGTCGGTTCAGAGCCGGGCTCAAAAGCGGACAAAGCCGAGAAACTTGGGGTAAAAACGATAACAGAAAAAGAGTTTTTGAAAATGATTTAATATTATGGCATATATATTTTTAGATGAATCTGGAGATTTAGGATTTAAAAAAACATCAAGCAAATGGTTTCTATTTACTATTGCCTTAACATCTGAAGCGCGTTCGTTAGAAAGAGTTACAAAAAAGATTTGGCGAAATCTTCGCAAAAAACACAAGCGAATAGGCGAGCTTCACGCATATCACGCTGATAATATCACTCGTTTAAGGATGTTAAGATCCATTAATGAGATTAAAGATTTGAAAATATTATGTACGATTTTGATGTTCAACTGCATGCATCTCATGAAAATAAATCACTTCAAGCCGTAGATTTTATAAGTTGGGCGATTTTCAGGAAATATGAAAGCGGGGATTTCGAATTTTATGAAATAATAAAAAGCAAAGTCATTGACGAGCGTCTATTGTTCGCATAGACGAAAAAGCCCCTCGCTTTGACGGGGCGCCATTTGGTACCCCAACACGAGAGGTCTTACTCTTCAAGTTAATATTACCATTTTATAAGGCAGTGTCAATAGTATGAGCGCCATCACAAGCCATCTTAGGAAATTGGACTGGGGCATTGTAATTGCCTCAGTTTTGCTTGTTTGTCTCGGCCTGGCCGCGATTTATAGCACCTGTTTGGCCAAAGGCAACTTTCTTAATCTGGAAAAGCAGGCTGTCTTTTTTGTTGTAGGGTTTGCCTTGATGATTTTAATCAGTTTTTCTGATTACAGGGTTTTAAGAAACAACTCCTATTTAATCCTGATTCTATACGGCTTTTGCCTGCTTTTGCTTTTGGGTCTGCATTTTTTTGCTCCGGAAATCAGGGGAACCAGAGGGTGGTATAAAGTATGGCTTTTATCGCTGGACCCGATTGAACCGACTAAAATTGTTTTGATTGTTCTTTTGGCCAAGTATTTTTCCATGAGGCATGTTGAAATGTATAAATTCAGGCATATTGTCTTTTCCGGCTTGTACGTTTTTCTGCCCGCTCTTTTGGTTTTTATCAAGCCTGATTTAGGCGGGACAATGGTTTTGGTTGTGCTGTGGATAGGCGTCCTGATGATCTCCGGAATTAAGATAAATCACTTCTTGATTCTTTCATTTTGTTTTATCCTGGTTGCGACGTTCTCATGGAGTTTTTTAATGAAAGATTATCAAAGAGACAGAATTTTATCCTTTATCTTCCCCTACGATGTCTTGGGCAGTTCCTGGAGCCAGAATCAGGCAGAGATAACTATAGGGTCAGGCCGGCTTATCGGCCAAGGTTTGGGCAAAGGCACCCAAGTGCAGTACGGATTTTTGCCTGAGCCCCACACTGATTTTATCTTCTCTGTTATAGCCGAAGAGTGGGGATTGGCCGGAGTCCTGGTTTTTTTCACAATCTACGGATTTTTGGTTTGGAGGGTGCTGAGAATCGCAATCAGCTCGCAGTCTAATTTTCCCCGGCTCTTTGCCTCTGGTTTTGCCATAATTCTGATCGCTCAGTTTTTTGTTAATATAGGGATGAACCTTTCTTTGCTTCCTGTTGTCGGCATCTATCTGCCCTTTATCAGCTATGGAGGGTCAGGCCTTATCGGCAACTTCATTGTGCTGGGCATCCTGCAGAGCATAAAAATAAAAGGATAGCTCCTAAACTATTGACACTTTTAATGAAATATAATAAGATAGAATTACATTAGATTTATCTGATCAATAAATCATAAATTAAGAAGTGGACACTTTACTCTAAGTAAAATTGAATATTCTCGCACCCTTAACAAACATAGGGTCTTTTGTGTTTTTTAATTGCAAATAAAATATTCTTAACCATAGGGAAAGAACTATCCTTATGCAAAACTTTTAATGGCGGAGATTATACGCAAAGTAAAGAACTTTTCAAAATCTAAGCTCTCTTTCTCAACTCCCCACCTTTTGACCATGCAAAGGGAAACCTGGGAGGATTTTTGGCGGGTAAGGGTAAAAGAGCTTTTCGAAGAAATTTCACCAATCCGCGATTACACCGGCAAAGAGCGGGAGCTCTGGTTCCTGGATTACAAGCTCAGCAAGCCCAACTATAAAAACGGCTTGGAAGCTAAAAAGAACAATGATTCCCTTGAATCATCTTTGAGGGTAAAAATTAAGCTGGTTGATTTAAAAACTAAAGAGGCCAAGGAGCAGGAAGTCTTCCTGGCTGATTTCCCTGTTATGACAGAAAGGGGCACTTTTGTTGTAAATGGAGTTGAAAGAGTTGTTGTCTCCCAGCTTATCCGTTCGCCGGGAGCTTTTTTTACAATGAGAACCTGGAGGGGCAAGAACTATTTCGGCGCTAAGATAATCCCCAACAGAGGCGCCTGGCTGGAGTTTGAAACAGAGGACTCCGGTTTTATCGGAGTTAAAATTAACAGAAAAAGAAAGGTGCCGGCCACAACCCTGTTGATGGCTTTAGGATTGGACGGGGTTGATAAGGTAGAAAAGGAATTTAAGGACACTGACACGGGGGAGATAAGGTATATAAAGGAAACGCTGAGGAGAGACACCTGCAAAGACCAGAAAGAAGCGCTGGTGGAGGTTTACCGCAGATTGAGGCCGGGCGATTTGGTTACTCCGGATACAGCCCAGGATTTGATTTTTAATATGTTTTTTAATTTTGACAGATACGATTTGTCAAAAGTCGGCAGATGGAAAACAGGGCAGCGCCTGCCCAAACTGGCCCGCGGTAAAAAGGATTCATCCAAAGGATCTGAGGATATTACTGTGGAAGAGAGGATATTAAAGCTGGAGGATATAGTGGAAGTGGTTAAAGAAGTTATCCGCTTGAATAACAATCCGTCAGCTAAGGCAGACCAGGTTGACCATTTAGGCAACAGGAGGGTAAGAACTTTGTCAGAGCTTCTGCAAAACAGAATGAGGGTTGGCTTGATGAGAATGGAAAGGATTATCAAAGACAAGATGTCCACCCTGGAAGCAGATGCCATTACGCCTATCCAGCTGATTAATCCGAGGCCTTTGATGGCAGTGGTAAAAGAGTTCTATACCTCATCGCAGTTTTCCCAGTTTATGGATAATGAAAATCCTCTGGCGGAATTAGAACATAAAAGACGTTTGACCACTACCGGTCCGGGCGGATTAACTAGGGAAAGAGCAGGATTTGAAGTAAGGGACGTGCAGCCTTCTCATTATGGAAGGATCTGTCCTATTGAAACCCCGGAAGGGCCCAATGTCGGATTAGTCGGCCACCTGGCTTCTTTCGCAAAGATAAACCCCTATGGTTTTATAGAAGCCCCGTATTTCAAGGTCAAAAACGGAAAAGTCACCGATGAGGTGGAGTATCTTTCAGCTCAGGAAGAGGAAAGGCATAATATCGCCCCGGCTTCGGTTCCTTTGAGCGAATCAGGAAGAATTCTTCCTGAAATTCCGCCGGACAAGGTTGAAGCCAGAGTTATGGGAGAGCCGGCTGAAGTTAAGATTTCAGAAATCGACTACATCGACGTTTCTTCAAAGCAATTTATTTCTGTTGCAACTTCATTGATTCCGTTTTTGCAGAATGATGATGCTTCCAGGGCATTGATGGGTTCCAACATGCAACGCCAGGCAGTTCCTTTAATAAGGCCTGAGCCGCCTTTGGTGGGCACAGGCGCTGAAAGAAACGTGGCCCGTGATTCAGGACAGGGTATTTTAGCCAAGGCACCAGGAGTTATCAAAGAAGTCGATGCCCGGCATATAAAAGTGCAATATGATATTTCAGGCAAAAAAGTGGAGGAAGATTACGAACTCCAGACATTTGTAAGAACCAACCAGTATTCCTGTTTCCACCAGAAGCCGATAGTCTGGAAAGGAGAGGAAATCAAGAAAGGAGATGTTTTAGCCGATGGCGCCGCTATTTCTCAAGGGCGTCTGGCTTTAGGAAGAAATGTATTGGTATGCATCCTGCCTTTAAGAGGAGGAGGATTTGAAGATTCAATCACTATCTCAGAGAAGCTGATAAAAGAGGACGAGTTTACATCAATTCACATCGAGGATTTTACCTGCGATGTAAGGGAAACAAAACTCGGGCCCGAAGTGACAACTTCTGATATTCCTAATGTGGGAGAGGAAAAATTAAAAGATTTGGATGAAGAAGGAATAGTCAGGGTGGGAGCTGAAGTCGGACCCAACGATATTTTAGTCGGCAAGATTTCACCCAAAGGAGAAGCCGAGCTCACTCCCGAAGAGCGTCTGTTAAGGGCCATCTTCGGAGAAAAAGCCAAGGATGTCAAAGACAGTTCTCTGCGCATGGAGCACGGCAAGAAAGGAAAAGTTGTTAATGTAAAAATATTCTCAAGAGACCTGGGGCACAAATTAGAGCCCGGGGTTATAAAACGCATCCAGGTTGAAATAGCTGAAACCAGAAAAGCAAAAGTCGGCGACAAGCTGGTCGGCCGCCATGGAAACAAGGGGGTTGTTTCAAAGATATTGCCTGAAGCAGAAATGCCGTTCTTGGCTGACGGCACTCCCATTGACTTAGTTTTATCCCCGCTGTCCGTGCCGTCCCGTATGAATATCGGACAGATTTTAGAAACCCATTTGGGATTAGCGGCCCATAAGCTGAACTACATTGCCATTTCGCCTGCATTATTGGGAGCCAGCAAGGAAGATATAAAGAAAGAATTGAGAGAAGCCGGCTTGCCGGAATCAGGGCAGATGAAGGTCTACGACGGCAGGACAGGGCTTCCATTCCCCAAAGATCTTACAGTGGGATATATGTATATAATGAAGCTGATACACATGGTTGACGACAAGGTTCACGCCAGGTCAATCGGGCCTTATTCATTAATTACTCAACAGCCATTGGGAGGCAAGGCTCAGTTCGGAGGCCAGAGATTCGGAGAAATGGAAGTCTGGGCATTGGAGGGCTACGGAGTTGCCCACACCTTGCAGGAAATGCTGACTATTAAATCAGACGATGTGCAGGGCAGAGCTGCAGCCTATGAATCAATTTTAAAAGGAGAGCCGATCAGGAATCCCAACATTCCGGCGTCTTTTAACTTGCTGGTTGCCGAATTAAAATCACTCGGTTTGGCGGTCGAAGTTAAGGAAAAACCTAGAGAATTCAGGGATGATACCAGAGAAGACAGACGCGACAACCGCGACGTCAAAAAATAACAACAAAAAATCCGTCCTGAGCAAAGTCGAAGGACAGATTCTTTGATACGGAGGTCGGTGGTGTCGAACCACATTCTAAATAAATAGAACCAATTGTTTATCAGGCAAAGACCAGAACCGTCTGGTTTCAACCTCCCGCGCCTCCGCAACTGAATTATAACACAAAAAAACAGCACTTCCAAAATTGAAAATGCTGTTTCTGGTTCCATTCTTACGAATGTGACATTGCCCGATAAACATCTTTATTATAGCAAATCAAGAGCCGTTGTCAAGAGCCTTATAAAAATAAAAATATAAACTAAACTAAAACCAATGCGAGTACTTGACCTAGAATCAATAAGGATAAAGATCGCTTCGCCTGAAGACATTTTGTCCTGGTCTCACGGCGAGGTTATCAAGCCGGAAACCATAAACTACCGGACCCAAAAGCCTGAAAAGGACGGGCTTTTTGATGAAAGGATTTTCGGGCCTGAAAAGGACTACGAGTGCGCTTGCGGAAAGTATAAAAGGATAAGGTACAAAGGAGTTGTTTGCGACAGGTGCGGAGTTGAAGTCACCAAGTCATCAGTAAGGCGCGAAAGAATGGGTCATATTAAATTGTATGCTCCGGTTTCGCATATCTGGTTTCTGCGGGGAGTGCCCTCAAGAATGGGTTTGGTTTTGGATAAATCGTCACAGCAATTAGAAAAGGTCATATATTTCTCTTCATATATTATTACCAAGATAGATACCGAAGCGCGGACAAGAGTTATGGATGCAATTGAAAAAGAGTACAAGACCAAAGTGAAGCAGGAAAAAACAGAGCAAGCCAAGACGGAATTGAAACAGGCCAGAGAAAAAGCCAAAGAAGAGGTTTTGGAAATAAAAGAATTGAAGATTTTGTCCGAAGTCGCTTATCATACACTTTCCATGAAATATGGAGAGGTGTTTGAAGCCGGAACAGGGGCCGAAGTGGTAAGGGATATATTTTCAAAAATAGATATAAAGAAGGCGACCGATGAGCTGGCTAAAGAAGCCAAAGAAGCTCCGCCGGCCATGAGAAAAAAGGTTTTGAGGCGCTTAAAGCTCTTTCAGGGAATGTTAAGAGCCAACGTCAGGCCGGAATGGATGTTTATGGATGTTCTCCCCGTGCTTCCTCCTGATTTAAGGCCTATGGTTCAATTAGACGGCGGAAGATATGCCTCCTCTGACTTGAATGATCTGTACAGAAGGGTAATCAACAGAAACAACCGCTTGAAATATCTGCAGGAGATTTCTGCTCCGTCGGTTATTGTAAGAAACGAAAAAAGAATGCTGCAGGAAGCAGTCGACGCTTTGATTGACAATGAAATGAGAAAAGGGGTGACCACCACCGCCACTACCGGAGGAAAGAGGCTTCTGAAATCCCTGGCAGCCATGCTGGCCGGAAAACAAGGAAGATTCAGGCAGAATCTTTTAGGAAAGAGGGTTGATTACTCGGGCAGATCTGTTATTGCAGTCGGTCCGGAATTGCATTTTAGCCAATGCGGGCTGCCGAAAATGCTGGCCTTGGAAATTTTCAAGCCTTTTGTAATTAAAAGAGTTTTAGACAAAGAACTGGCCTACAACATCAGGGGAGCCGCCAGGCTGATTGAAGAAAAAACACCGGAGGTTTGGGCCATATTGGAAGAGATTATAAAAGAAAAGCTGGTCTTGCTCAACCGCGCCCCTACTTTGCACCGGCTCGGAATACAGGCATTCAGGCCTATTCTTACAGAAGGAGAAACAATAAAATTGCATCCTTTGGTTTGCGAGGCCTTTAATGCTGACTTCGACGGAGACCAGATGGCTGTTTATCTGCCTTTGTCAGACGAGGCGCAGAAAGAGGCCAAGGAGATAATGCTTTCTACGCTTAATCTTTTAAGGCCGGCTACAGGATTGCCTGTCATCGGACCGTTCAGAGATATTGCTTTAGGCTGTTTCTTTTTAACTAAGCTCAGCTCTTCGCAGGATGCTAAAAATCTGAAAATATATTCCTCGGAATCAGAAGCCAATACAGCTTTTGAATACGGATTCCTTGGCCTTAATGATTTAATTAAAGTTCCCAATCCTAAAACAGAAATCCACGAGCTGATAGAAACGACAGCCGGCAGATTGATTTTGAATTCCAGCCTGCCCAATGATTATCCCTATGTTAACAAATTGATAGACAACAAAGGGCTGAAGAGCTTAGTCAGGGAGATTATTGAAAAATATCCCAATGAGCAGGCCGTAGTTATTATCGACAACATCAAGACCCTGGGTTTTGAGCACTGCACTTTGTCCGGAATCAGTTGGGGCATGGATGATTTGATTGTTCCTAAAGAAAAAGGCAAGCTGATAGAAGAAGCCGAAGAGGAAATAAGGAGAATAGACAGCCATTTTGAAAAAGGGCTTTTGAGTCCTGAAGAAAAGACGTCGCAGAAGATTTTGGTCTGGCAGACAGTTAAAACAAAGATAGAGGGATTGCTGAAAACCACTTTGCCGGCTGAAGGCCCGGTAATGTCGATTATCAATGCCGGGGCCCGCGGAACATGGGCTCAGCCGGTTCAGATGGCAGGCATGAAAGGACTGGTGAACAATCCTTCAGGAGCTATTATCGAATTGCCGGTTAAATCATCTTTCGCCGAAGGATTCAATGTGCTGGAGTATTTCATTTCAACTCACGGAGCCAGGAAGGGAACAGCTGACACTGCTTTGAGAACTTCTTCCGCCGGATATCTGACCAGGCGCTTGGTTGATGTCGCTCACGACGTGATTATCTCGGAAGAGGACTGCGGAGACAAGCAGGGCCTTGTCGTTTACAGAAAAGAAGCTGATGAAATTGAACAGGATTTTGTTTTCAAAATAGTAGGAAGGACAGCTGCCGAGGAAGTGTCAAAGGC
>CAYVRE010000009.1:0-21748 GCA_964453095.1 uncultured Candidatus Saccharibacteria bacterium | reverse complement strand
AGACATCATCAGCGCCTTGAGGCCCGAGCCGGAAGAGCAGATTGTCTATCCGCCGCTCGAGGAGGCGGTGAGCGAGGAGACGCCTATTGCTTTGCAGGGTTGGGATATTATGGAGGTAAAGCCGATTAGCCAGCTTTCCTTGACTCCTGTTAGGTCTGATATAGCTTTTTTCTCTGACAAGATTCCGCAATTCAGGCAAACATTGGCTTCTCTTGGCATTGATGTCAATAATCTTTCGTCCGCGCAGAAAATAAGCGGAACCGAATTATATCTCCCCGGATTGACGCGGCTGGCTTTGACTCAAAATGAAATTTTAGAGACGAATAAGTTCGCCGCTGTTCAGGGAGTGCCATTGGCTGATTTGAGCCCTAAAGCCAGGCAGAAAATTCCGACTGACATTGTTTTTGTGAGGTCCAGAGGCGAATTGATTGACTATAAGATGGCTATTTCAGTTGATAATCTCGGCCAGGTCCAGCAGAAAATAAATACAATTGCGGGCAGAACAATGGAACTGGTTATAAAGCCGGACCAGCCGGCAAGCAGTGTGACCGGATTCATTGCTTTGAAGAAAGCTGCTTTCGGGAAAGAGCCGGTTAATATTTTAGGGTATATGACAAGATTTTTAACCGCTTCGCTTATTCCTCCAACTGAACCGGCCGCGCCGAAGCTTCCAGGCGGCAATGCTTTGCTGTTAACTAAATTTGCCTACATTGAAATAACGCCCGGAATTTATAAAGCCAGCATCGCCGCTCCCCAGACCGAAGGAGAATACGACATATCCACTATTATCCAATACCAGGATGTAAATCTGGCTCCCAAAGAGACAAAGATGACTGCTATTGTAAACCCCGAGGGCTATATCTACAGCCAGATGCCGGACGGCCGGCTAAGAATTGAGGGAGCCAGCATTTCGTTGCTCTGGCTTAATCCTGAAACAAGCCAATACGAGCTCTGGCCGGCAGATAAATTCTTGCAGAAAAACCCGGTTTTAACTGATAACACGGGGAAATATTCATTCTTGGTCCCGGAGGGAACATACAAGATTAAAGCAGAGGCCTTCAATTACACGATTTTTGAATCAGAGCCGTTCGTGATGAAACAAGATATTATGGTCAACAAAGATGTCGAGCTTTTCAAAAAAGCCGGATGGTTCAGCTGGCTGAATTGGCAGAGCATGATAACCGTTCTGCTGATAATTTTGATAGCCTACAATTTTTATATTCAGAAAAAAATAAAGGTCGAATCCAAAAAGAATAATAAAAATAATTAAAAATATGGAACAGCAAATTAAAAAAGTAATTCTGGCCATGGCTGTTATTTTGTTCTGCGCGTCTCTGCTGTTAAATGGCTGGCTGGCTTATCAGCTTTCTGCGGTTTTGACCGCCTATAACTCTCAGCAAATTGACTCAAGGGTTTTGGCCTTTGCCAATATGTTTGTTGAGGATGTTTTGATGGCTAATAAAGAGATTGATTTTGACACCCGGCTTTCCCTGGAAACAGCGGTGAGGGGATTGAACGACCAGGAGATTTTCAATCAGTGGCAGAAATTCACCAAAGCCGAAACCAAGGAGAACTCTTCAACCGAGGCCAAGTATCTGCTTGATTTATTGATAAAGAAAATAAAAGTTGCAAAATAGCCCCGCTGTTTTTGTTTTTTTAAAAAATCAGAAAACAAAAACAGCGGGGCTAATCGCAAATCATATGGACCTGACAACAATACTTTTAGTTATAATCGCAGCAGGGGTTTTAATCGCCGTTTTTCTGTTGCTTAAAAACCCTTCGGCGGGCTCAGGGCGAGAAGAAGAAAGCGGCTCTTTGCTGATGCTTCAGCAGCAGCTGGGGCAGATTGCCCAGGCAGTTGATTCAAAGCTTTCTGAATCAAACAAGAATGTGCAGGAGCAATTCAGGCACTCGGCGGATATAATAAGGAATGTTACGGAAAAGCTTACACGGCTGGATGAAACCAACAAACAAGTAGTCAGTTTTGCCGACCAATTGAAGAATCTGCAGGATATTCTGAAAAATCCCAAGCAAAGAGGCATCCTGGGCGAGTATTATCTGGAAACGGTGTTGAAAAATGTTTTGCCGCCCGGCTCTTTTCAGATGCAGTATGCCTTTTCCAACGGCGAGATAGTCGATGCGGTTGTTTTTGTCGACAAAAGAATAATTCCCATTGATTCGAAGTTTAGTTTGGAAAACTACAACCGGATGATCCAAACCAACGACACTGCTGAGAAAAAAAGATTGGAAACTGCGTTCGTCAATGATTTAAAATTAAGAATTGAAGAAACATCCAAATATGTCAGGCCTGAAGAAAAAACAATGGATTTCGCTTTTATGTTTATTCCTTCAGAAGCCGTCTATTACGACCTGCTGATAAACAAAGTCGGGGTGATAACCGAAGATACCGACAATCTGATTTATTACGCAGGCAAAAAGAAGGTTGTAGTAGTTTCCCCGACTTCTTTTCTGGCCTATCTGCAGACGGTTTTGCAGGGCCTGCGCAACCAGAAGATATCAGAGCAGGCGCAGACAATAATCAAAGAAGTAGAACGACTGGGAAAACATTTATTTACATATTCAGAACATATGAAGCGCCTGGGCCAGCATTTGGACACCACTGTTTCCAGCTATAACAAGGCAGGCAAGGAATTGGAAAAGATAGACAAGGACGTGGTCAAGCTGACGGCAGGGGAGTCAAAGATAGAGATTGATGAGGTAGACAGACCAACATTGACTGGCGAATAATAAAATGCTAAACTAATAAATTATGTTAGCTATAATCAAAACCGGAGGGAAGCAGTACATAGTCCAGCCGGGAGATAAAATAAAGGTGGAGAAATTAGATAAAAAAGAAGGGCAAGAGGTTGTCTTTTCTGATGTTTTGCTTGTGGAAAAGAATAAAAAGGTGGAAATCGGCGCCCCGGTTGTGAAAGACGCCAAGGTTGAAGCCAAGATTTTAAGCCACGGCAAAGGAGATAAGATAATCGTTTTCAAATACAAGCCGAAGAAAAGGTATAGCCGAAAGATCGGCCACCGCCAGCCCTATACGGAGATAGAGATAACTGGAATCAAATAACTGAAACCCGCCTCGGCGGGTTTTTGGTTTGCATAAGTAATTCGGCATGTGTACAAGCCCGGTTGACAGCTTATTCGTAAAAGATTATTATTAAATAATATATAGTTGTGATTTCCATTTATGGAAAAAATAAAATACAAATTATCAATAATTTTTTGTTTGGCAATAGGGATAATTTTAATGGGGTATCCTTCGGGTCATGTTTCGGCTGTTACTACTATCGGAGCAAATATTTCAACGGGTGGAAGCTTGACCGCTGACGGCGCCTTAAAATTTACCAGTGGCGCGGCAAATAATTATATTCTCTCAACTGATGCTTCTGGCAATGCCACTTGGATATCTGTCGGCACAGCGTTGGGCAATTCAAATACGGACAATTTGCCGGAAGGCGCAACAAATAAATATTATTCAGACACTGCTGTTGATTCGCGGATTAGCGCGCAAAAGGGTATTGCCAGCGGTTTGGCCACCCTAGACAGCACAGGCAAGGTGCCGAGCGGACAATTGCCCTCTATTGCGCTTAACAATTCCTACGCAGCAGCTGATATCGCCGCCAGGGATGCTTTAACTCCGGCGCCAGGCGATGTGGCTATTGTGGCAGATGACGGCTCTGGCGCCAGCAGGTCCTATGTTTGGGATGGCGCTGGGTCAGCCTGGCTTGAGCTTTTGTCGCCCTTAAGTTTATATTTGAACAAAGCAAATAATCTTTCCGATTTATCCGACATAGGCGCCGCTAGGACAAATTTGGGCCTTGGAAATGTTACCAATGACGCGCAAATTGCAAAGTCAATCGGCGCAGCCAAAGGCGATTTGATTGCATACAGCAATAGCGGAAACCCGGTAAATTTACCCGTAGGAACCAATGGCCAAATTTTAATGGCAGATGAAAGCTCGGCAGCGGGAGTTAAATGGACAACGCTTGCTCCTGCTATCAACACGGGCATTATGATGCTCGCAGGCAATTCCAACAACACCACCGTAGGTTCAGCGAATTATTTCCCAATCAGCGGAACTTCGTCGGGGTTTACATCTTCGCTCCAAGCTGTTTCCAGAAACGTAATGTCGCATGCAGGAACTATTAAAAATTTATATGTAATATTATCTACGCCTTTAGCAGCCGGGAAAACAGGCACCTTGGCAGTTTTGAAGAATGGCATTGAAACCGGGCTCACCGTGTCTATCAATGAATTAAGCAGTAATTATGCTGATACCGCCCATTCTTTCACAGTTGTTGCCGGTGACGAGGTTTCAATAAAAATCGTTACAACGGGCGCCGGCTCTACAAAATATTCTTGGGCGGTCGATTTTACAAATTGATATGGAACTTTCAACCGGCAGTATCAAAATTATTGCTGCAAAGAAGCCGTACCTTTTTAAAATCGTAATTATTGGAGCATTTTTAATTATTATATCAAGCGCCTTTTTTTATCTTCTGAATCTGTTTAGCTATTCTAACCAGTCCGATTCTGTTGCTTCGCCAACCACAGACCAGCAGATACTGACGCAGTTGAAGAAAATTATATTTTTACCAGACGATGTAACGCCGTCAATGGCCATTGTCCTGGACGCCCAAGCTCTAAAAAAACAGCAGCCGAAATTTTTTGCCAATGTAAAAAACGGCGACAGGCTGATTATTTATCCCGACTTAGCCATTGTCTACGATTATAATGCCAACAAAATCATAAAAATCGGACCGGTTCAAAATGTTTCATCTGAAAATAAATGAAAAATTAATTATTTTTATCGCCGCGATTTTAAGCGCGCCGTTTTTTGTTTTGGCCGCCAATGACGTCCAAATAGTTAATGACGCCAATTTTGAACTTAACACGCTTGATACATCAGCTCTAACCGCAATTACAGCATCTTCGGGAGGACAAGTTACTAATTTTAACGTCCAGCCAAACTATATTGATATAACGCTTGATAATCTTTCATCAGTTGTTTTTACAACAACAACCGGCGGCCAATTTTTTAAAATAGTGAAACAATCGGGCTCAGACGATTATACTGTCAGTCCGAGCTGTCCGACAGCAAGCGCAGCCTTAACCGGCACCGGAGCGACTGTTATTTTGCGCTTGGAGGTTTTGACGGCAGATACTTGTGCCACTCCTCTTCCGCCGCCAGGGCCCGGCGGGGGCGGGGGAGGAGGCCCTGCTCCGGAGCCGGCTTTGATAATTTCAGAGCTTCAAGCTCCGGATATCACGGCATACGCGCTGACGCTCACTTGGAAGACAAACTTCCCAAGCAGCAGTTATGTGATTTATTCAGCTGAAGGCCAGGAACATTCTTTAGATATGGCGGATATTGCAGGAACTCCGCCGAAATACGGTTACGCCAACGCTACGCCGGAATATGATACGGATGCCGAAGTTACTTATCACTTAGTTACAATCACAGGCTTGGATTTTACAACAACCAATTATTTCAGAACGGTTTCCCGCGGCTCTTTGGCAATCAGCGGAGAGTACAAAATAACAATTCCATCCTCGCCGGTTGCTCGAGCTGCGGAACAGGCAACCGAGGGAGAGATAATTGGACAGGAAGCAGAAAATTCTATGACTCCCGCGGCAGAAACTGCCGTTATTCCGATAATCGAGGAGATGCCGGAAACCCAGCCGGTAAGCTTGCCAGCGCTTCCGTCAGAGACAGCAAATCCTCCCGCAACCAGCCCCAATCCATTTACAGCCGGGTTTTCAGAGGTTTGGAATAAGACATTCGGCTCGAATATGTCAAAACTCTTTTTATTCCTTCTTATAGCAGTAATTATTATCATTCTCGTTTCATTGTTTTTCCCGTTGCGGCGCCGGTTGAAGAAGAAATAAAGAGAATATACAGTTGAAACCCGCCTCGGCGGGTTTTTAGTTGGTATAACTGTTGACATTGTTTCTTGCAAGAGTAGAATGAGAAAAAATGCGTTCTTTTCGTGTGTTCGTTGTCAAAGACCACAAGGAGAAAGGTCATGGACTTGCAAAGCGTGAAGTTTGACGGCTGGCCGCATATTGTTGATACCCGGCAATTCAAGCGGGGTTGGGTGGGAAAGGTTCTTTTCCCCCTGGCTGACCAAATGGAAAAAATGTTTGCGCATAGATTGTGCAATACACTGCTCGACGGAAAGGAAGCGATTTCTCTATTTGTCGGAGAAAGCTTGCGCACCAGGGCATCTTTTGATATAGCAATGAAAAGATTGGGCGGTACGATAACATTTGAGTCAGAAGCTGCCCGAAAGTTTTCTTCAATGGCCAAAGGAGAATCGCTTGAAGATACGATAATGGTTTTGAATGAATATGGAGCCGACGTAATTGTGCTCAGGCACGATGAAGAGGGCGGGGCGGAAAAAGCAGCTGCTATTTCCGAGATTCCGATTATTAATGCCGGAGACGGAGCCGGCCAGCATCCGACTCAGGCGCTTCTGGACCTATATGCTATTCAAAAGCACAAGCGTGAAATTGATGGGCTTTCGGTTGCTATGATGGGCGGCCTGGCTGGAAATAGGGCAGTTTGCTCTTTGGCTTATCAATTAGCGGAGTATAAGGTTAAGGTTTACTTTATCTCTCCGGAAGACAAACAGATAAAGCCAGGCATAAAAGAACATTTGGCTGAGCGCGGAGTTTGGTACGCCGAAGTAAAAGACGTAAGGGAGGTGGCGCATCTCATAGACGTCTTTTATCAAACCAGAACCCAAACAAACCTTGGAACTGAGCCATGGGACAGAGCCGACAAAAATCACGGCTTTACTATCATAGACAAGCAAGTCCTTGATTTAGCAAAGCCGGACTCGATCATTCTTCATCCTTTGCCTTGCACCAGCGAAATTATGAGAACCGAAGTCGATTCAGACCCCAGAGCGGTTTATTTAGAAACAAAAAACGGCAGGATGTCGCAGGTAAAAGGCGGATTGTATATAAGAATGGCTTTGTTGCTGAATGTTATTTCTCCCGAACTATGCTGTCCGTTGATCTGACAGCTTAATCAAGGGCCCAAAACAGTTTGGGTCTTTTTTGTTTTTAGTGTAGAAATAATATATGCAGAAATATATAGAAGAGCCAATTGAATATGTGCGGGGATTTGCTGAGTTTTTGGGATGTAAAATTGATTTATCAAAGAAACCTTTGATTCCCAGGCCGGAAACAGAGTTTTGGGTTGAAAAGGCGATTGAAGATATTAAAAAATCAGGAAATAAAAAGATAAAATGCCTGGATATATTCAGCGGGTCAGGGTGTATCGGAATCGCTGTTTTAAAACATTGCCCTGGTTTATTGTGCGACTTCGCTGATATAGAGAATAGGTGCGTTGGGGCCAAGATTATAAAATCTGATGTTTTCTCAAATATAA
The DNA here is from genome assembly GCA_964453095.1 of uncultured Candidatus Saccharibacteria bacterium. Taxonomy (GTDB): domain Bacteria; phylum Patescibacteriota; class Minisyncoccia; order Minisyncoccales; family Staskawiczbacteraceae; genus XYD1-FULL-39-28. The sequence continues at coordinate 14,337 of CAYVRE010000009.1, read as the reverse complement.
AGGGAAAATATGATTTTATCCTTGCCAATCCGCCCTATGTGGCAATAAAAAGAAAGAATGAGGTTCAGAAATCAGTTTTGAAATACGAGCCGAAATTAGCTTTGATGGCCGGCGATGACGGGATGCTGTATATTAGGAAGTTTTTGAAGCAGGCCAGAAGCCATTTAGATAAGGGAGGAAAGATATATATGGAGTTCAGCCCTGAACAGAAAAAAGACACAGAAAAACTAATAAAGAAGTATAAATACTCAAACTGCGAATTTTATAAAGACCAATACAACAGATGGCGATTGGTGGTTGTATCTTGATAAATTCTCTTAAATAAGTAAGATGACTTTAGAAACCCGATGGTCGGGTTTTTGGCACTTTGCCAATTTGATTTCAAAGGAATTCTTTTTAGAAAGGTCTAAGTCATGTCGACTCAAGAAAAGTGGGCGCTGATTTCCGTATATAATAAATACGGAATTGTCCAGTTTGCCCAAACTCTCGTGGGCCTGGGTTGGAAGATTCTAGCTTCGGGCGGAACAGCAAAAAGTCTTTCCGGAGCAGGATTTCCGGTGAAAGACGTTGCTGAGCTGGTCGGTGGCGGCGCGATTTTGAAGCATCGCGTCGTCACGCTTTCGCGTGAGTTGCATGCCGGTCTGCTGGCCGACAGAAATGATCCCGAACAGGTCGCAGAGATGCAGAAGCTCGGATTTCCGATTATCGATATGGTAGTCTGTGATTTCTATCCGTTGCGTGATGCCATCGCAAAATCGGACGCCACAGTTGCATCAGTTGTTGAGCTGACCGATATCGGCGGGCCGACGATGGTTCGCTCGGCTGCAAAGGGTAACAGGATTGTTATCTGCCGACCCGAAGATCGCCAGCCGGTTCTCGATATGTTGACAGAAACCGGCGACATAGGGCATGGCAATCGCGAATCGCTTCGTGCTCGCGCTGAGTTCGAAGTTGCGCGTTATTGCATGGACTCCGCAAGATTCCATGGCGCCGGTCACTTCGAGGGATTTTTTGGCGAGAAAGCCGTTGCTCTGCCCAAAGGCGAGAACGGCTATCAGGTGCCAGCGGTTTTGTATGCCGAGCCCGGCATCAACAATCCCTTTGGACTGGATAAGTACCAGGTTCTAGAAGGCGCTCCGCTGAGTTTTAACAACTACGCAGACATTGACCGGCTTCACCAGACCTTCGCGCACATCACTGCGGCCTGGACTAGAGTCGGCAAGAGTCCGCATATTGCTGTTGGCGGCAAGCACGGTAACCCTTGTGGCGCCGCAGTCGGCGGAGACATGAGAGAGGTTGTGGAGAAGGCTGCTACCGGCAACTGCTTGTCCATGTTCGGCGGCATTATGATGTGCAACTTTTCACTCGACGAGGAGCTGGCGCACCTCATGGTTTCAGCCGGCATGAACGGCGGTACGCAAAAGTTTGATAGCGTTATTGCTCCGGACTTTGAGTCCGGTGCCATCGAAGTTTTCAAGCGGCCTAAAGGCAAGTGCCGGGTTGTGAAGGGTCCGATTGGGTTGGGAATGATTCCGCCAATCGACCGCAAGCGTTTCCGCCAGACCGAAGGCGGATTCCTGTTGCAGCCGGATTACAGCTTTGTCCTCAACATCGGCGTCGGTGCCGGGGTCTGGGAGCACCAGTATTACATAGATTTGCTTTTGGCTTGGGCGATTGCCTGGACTTCCAACAGCAACACCATCACCATTGTCAAAGACAGGATGCTTTTGGGCAATGGTGTTGGCCAGCAGGACCGCGTTGGCGCTGCCAAGCTGGCAGTCCAGCGCGCCAGAGAGGCCGGCCATAGCGATAAACTCGAGGGTTCCTCGGCCGCCAGCGACTCGTTTTTCCCGCAACCTGATGCGCCGGAAGTACTGATTGACGCTGGAGTTAAAGCAATCTTCAGCACTTCTGGCAGTATTAACGACAAGCTGACGCAGGAGCTTTGCGCAAAACGCGGAGTTATCCTCGTTCAGCGACCGGACGCGGAAGCCCGGGGATTCTTCGGGCACTAGTCAGCTCTAATTAGAGCTTAGGGCGTTAACCTTCGGGTTGACGCCATTTTTATTTGCTGTTTAATATTTTTATGATAGAATAATATAAGATATGGAAGGAAAAGCAATACAATTATCGCCCAATTCGCTGAACCTTTATCTGGAATGCCCGCATTGTTTTTGGCTTGATAAAAACTTAGGCATTAAAAGGCCTCCGCCATATCCCTATGCCTTGAATTCCGCAGTGGATTCATTGCTGAAAGAAGAGTTTGATACTTATCGCGCCAAGAATCTTCCGCACCCTTTGTTAAAAGATAATAATATTAAAGCCCATCTTTTTGGAAATCAGAAACTGTTAAATCAGTGGCGCAATAATTTCGCGGGCGTAAGGTATTTTGACGAGCAATTGCAGGCGACCTTATTCGGCGCAGTTGATGATGTGCTGGAATTCGACGACGGCAAGCTGGCGGCCCTGGACTATAAATCAACAGGAAGCTCGGCGGCCAATGTCTATGACAGATTTCAACTCCAGCTGGACACCTACACCTTTCTATTGGAGAAAAACGGATATCAAACAGCGCGCAAAGGTTATCTGGCCTTCTATATCGTTGACAAAAGCAAAGGATTTATCGACCGCCTGCCATTTCGCAAAGAGGTTTTGGAAATAGAGACAAACCCCTCCGATATTTATGAAATATTTAAAGACGCGGTTGTCGCATTGAGAGAAGACCCAAAGGGTACCCCTCCGCCTCCGCACAGCCAGGATTGCCAATTCGGCAAATGGCTTAAAGGGGCGAGAACATTTAGCATTTAATAAAAATATATAATTATGAAGATAAGAATAAGCAAAACTTGGCTGGTCATATTAATCATCGTTCTGGCAATTGCCGGATATTTTGTCGTAAAGTCGTTTCTAAAAAATCCGACAGATGCATATATCACGGAAAAAGTTTCAACCGGAGAAATCCTGCAGGAGATTTCCGAAACAGGAAGCATAAAAGCCACGGAGAATCTGAGTTTGAGCTTCAAATCAGCCGGCAAGATTTCAAAGATATATGTGGCAGTGGGGGATGATGTTAAAAAGGGGGACATCCTGGCTGAATTAGACCCCAGCCAGTCATCTGCCCAGTTGCAGAATGCCCAGGCTGCATTGGCGGCCGCCCGTCGCCAGTATGATAAGCTGCTTAACGGCTTGACGCAGGAAGATGTTAAAACATATCAAAATGCAGTCGACTCGGCAAAAAACGATTTGCAGTCAGCTTATGACAGCTCTTTGAACACTTTAAACGATGCTTATACAAAAATCTATAACGCCTATACAACAATTGTTTCTTTGCAAAGCAGCTATTTTAGTTCATCCGACCAGCAGGGAATTAAAGTGGCGGATGCAAGGAATGATATAGGCAGCAATATGCAGAATATCAAAACTTATCTTGATGGCAAAGATATTGATACTGCAATATCTAAAATGATTACTGTTTTGGATAATGTCTATAACGATTTAAAAATAATCCGCGAGCAGAGCGACGACGGAATGTATTATTCAAAAGTTTCTTCAACGGATAAAACTTCTTTGGACACCCAAAAGGGGTATATCAACACCGCTTCTGCCAGCGTTACATCCGCGCAACAGGATGTTAAAGCCTATAAAATCGCTCTACAAAAAGCCGAGGACAATTTAGCTTTAGAAACAGCTGCCCCTAGGCCGGAAGACATTAATATTTATCAGGCGCAGGTAGACCAGGCGCAGGCCAATGTTAATCTGTACCAAAGCCAGATGGGTGATGCTTATCTGAGGAGCCCGATAGATGGAAAGATTATAGACGTTAATGCAAAAAAAGGCGAGGTGGCTTCTCCTTCAGTATCATTAATCAATTTACTTTCTTCAGAGCCGTTTCAAATAAAAGTTAATATTTATGAGCGGGACATAGTTAATGTGAAGATAGACAATTTAGTGAAAATCACTTTGGTGGCTTTTCCCAAGCAAACTTTTGAGGGCAAGGTGATTCTAATCAATCCCGGAGAAAAAATAGTCGATAATGTAGTCTATTATGAAGTCACCGTTGATTTTCCAAACCAGCCGGAAGGCATAAAGTCCGGCATGACAGCTGATATTGTTATTGAAACCAACAGAAAAGATAATGTTTTAAGGGTGCCCAATAATATAGTGGAAAATATTGGAGGAATAGATACGGTTCAGGTTGCCAACAATGGAAAAATAGAAGACCGCCAAATTACTACGGGCCTTGAGGGCAATGACTATGTCGAAGTGCTGTCGGGGTTAAGCGAAGGAGACAAAGTCATAACCGGGAAAAAATAGAAATTGCAACGGCAATTTATATAATTAATCGCTCGGTCGAAATGAAAACAAATTTTCACTTCTTCCTCGCTCATAATTATGGTTATGGAACCGGTGATAAAATTGGAAAATGTCTGGAGAAACTATAAGCTGGGGGAGGCGGTCCTTTCGGTTTTGAAAGGGGTGAACCTGGAAATACAGTCAGGTTCTTTCGCAACCATAATGGGCCCTTCAGGGTCTGGAAAATCAACTTTAATGTATATGCTGGGGCTTTTGGACACGCCTTCAGAAGGAAAAGTATATCTGGATGGGCAAGACACTTCCGTCTTTTCTCAAGACAAATTAGCCGAGGTGCGCGGAAAAAAGATAGGGTTTATCTTCCAGCAGTTTAATCTTTTGCAAAACCTGACCGCGCTGGAAAATGTGATGCTGCCGATGATTTTTCAGGGGGTATCGCCGGAAAAAAGAATAGAGAAGGCCAAGCAATTATTGGAATCGGTAAATCTTGGCAACCGGCTAAATCACAGGCCCACAGAAATGTCCGGCGGAGAACAGCAGAGAATCGCCATCGCCAGATCTTTGGTTAACAATCCGGAGATTCTGATTGCCGATGAGCCGACTGGAAACTTGGATTCTTCAACCGGAAAAATGGTTATGGAAGTTTTAACAAAGTTGCACAGAGAACAGAAAAAGACAATCGTGGTTGTAACCCACGATCCCAATATCGCCCATTACAGCCAGAATGTAATACACATACAGGACGGCCAGATTGTTTCAAACCATTTTCAGGACAACGATGTCCTGTGGGCCGGAGACGGCGTTAAAAAAAATGTTCAAAATTGATATCCACAACCTAAAGGAATATTTTAAGATTGCTTTTAAAACCATAGCTACGCGCAGGGTGCGGTCTTGGCTTACAACAATCGGAATTGTTATCGGCGTATTTTTAATTGTTTCGCTTCTTTCTTTAAGCCAGGGATTGAAGGGCGCTGTTATGCAACAGCTAAATATGATGGGCAAGGATTTAGTTATAATAATGCCGGGGGATATAAGCGACTTTTCCTCTTTTATCGCCGGCAACAAGATTTCCGAAGCTGATCTTAAAATAATCAAAAAAACAGAAGGCGTGAGCAAGGCGGTCTCAGTTGATTATACATCTGTCTCGATAAGGTACGAGAAACAGAAAAAGACAACTTTGCTATACGGGGCTGACTGGCGCGAGGGCCTAGATATTTTTAAGAACGATGTCGGCTGGTCTGTTGCCCAGGGGAGATGGCCGACTCCGGGAAAAAATGAAGTCATTGTCGGCAGTATTGTTGCCGAAGAAACTTTTCCTGATATGAAAATAGGGACAGAGGCGGATATAAAAGGCAGAAAGTTTTTAATTGTCGGCATCTTAAACTCCGTGGGCTCAAAGCAGGACGATTCGATGGTGGGTCTGGACTTAAATATATTTAAGTCAGTTACCGGCGAGCGGACCGGCGCCAAGCAGGTTATGGTTAAAGTAAAGCCGGGGTACTCTGTCGACAGCGTGGCGGAAGAACTGAAGAGCAATCTTAATGAAAACAGAAAGCGCCAGATCGGTCAGAAAGAAAGCGATTCTTCTTACACCATTCTGACATCTGATAAAATGGCCAGCATTGTAGGAAATGTAATGGGTCTTATCCAGGCGGTGATCATAGGTTTCGCCTCGATTGCCATAATCGTGGGAGGAATCGGAATTATGAATACGATGTACACCTCTGTCCAGGAGCGAATTAAAGAAATAGGAATTATGAAAGCCATCGGAGCTAAAAACAGAACAATAACAACCATATTTTTGATAGAATCAGGCATCTTCGGCATGCTGGGCGGAATAGGGGGCACGCTATTGGGGCTGATTTTCGCCAAATCTATAGAGCTCTATTTACAAATTCATCCGCTTTTTTATCTTAAAGCTGATGTCGGCCCCGGCCTTATACTTTTCAGCATTACTTTTTCATTTTTGGTGGGTTGCGTTTCCGGATACTTTCCGGCCAGAACTGCGGCAAAGATGAAACCGGTTGACGCTTTGCGCTATGAGTAGTTTGTGGTAAAATTAGAAAATATTAACAGTTTTTTAAATTATGTTTAAAAATATAAATAAATCATCGGGGCAAGCTTCAAAGCTGCTTTTAGTTTTAGCCATTGTTGTCTTAGTTGCCGTGGTCATCACTTATTTAATTATACGGATGGCAACTCCTCCGCCCAAACCGCCGGAGCCGACAGGGGATGTTATACCCCAGCCGATTTATGAGCAGACCCTGGGGGATATAAGATTTATCTTCGGCGGGTCCAGAGACATGGGAAATGTTTTAACAGCAGCTCAGGCTAAAGACGCGTCTTACTGGCAGAAGAATCTTACCACTACAGAGAGGTTTGTCATGGTGACAATAGGCGCCCAGAACAAAGGCAAGGCGAATATAGAAGAAAGATCATGGGATATTGAAAATATAGTCGATTCCGACGGAAGAAACTTCGTCCCTCTAGAGGGTTATTCCGTTGATCCGTGGCTCCCGGCCGATAATTTCTGCGGCGCGCTGTTAAAGCCGGAGTTTGACCCGGTGCCATGTATAAAAATATATGAAGTTTCAAAAAAATCTTCAGGATTAAAGATAAGAGTTGTAAGCGGAAAAAATAACAGCCCCAGCAATCTTTCTTCTGATGATGTCGATTCGGCCATGATTGATCTAATAGTTAAATAATATGGATAATAAAGATAAGCCAGAGGAAATAAAAACACCGGAAAGTCAGGATTCGGCCGAACGGGCGCCGGAGATTGAAATGACGCCTGTCCCGGAGAAAAAAGAGGCTTTTTCGGAAGATAAAATTGTTGCAGATGAGCTGAGAAGGGAGATAGAGATGATGGAGCTGGACGACAACTTAAAAGATGAAGCCAGAAAGAAAGCCCAAAAAATAGAGTTTTTGGGAGAAAAGGAAAAGATAGAACACCTATTGGATGTCGCCCGGGAAAAAGGAGTTGTTTTTGCCGTCAACATGGCCAGGGAGACGAAAGACCCGTATCTCTTGGATATTTTTCATGATATTTTAGCCAAAGAAGGCTATTACAGAACTTTTTCGAAGAAAGACGACGATTAAAATATAAATTATGTCTATTATTGTAATCGGCCTTTTCTTTATTTTCTTATTGATACTGCTGGGTTTTTTTATGGCCCTTAAATCTGAAACAAACGAAAAGAGCTCGGTTTTCGGTGGGTTGGAAATGGTTTTGTTTCTGGTAATGATGCCCAAGAATTCTTCCAAGAAAGAGGCTGACGCGCAGAAGGAAGAAAAGACAACCATTGCCCAGATGGAGCAGGTGTTCTCTAATTTTTTGTATTTAAAAAAACCTAAAATGTTTCAGGACCCGCCCTGTTGCGCTTTTGAAATCGCTTCGCAGATAGGCAGCGCGGATATTTCTTTTTACGTGGCGGTGCCCAAGTATCTGGAAAGCGTTTTTGAGAAATATGTGCAGGGAGTTTATCCCAATGCCGTAGTCGATAAGGTTCCGCAGGATTACACTATTTTCGAGCCGCAGGGGGCCACAGCCGGCGCGTATTTGAAATTATCCGAGAGCCCTCTTTTTCCCATAAGCACATACCAGCTTCTGGAAAAAGACCCGCTCTCTGTGATTACCAATAATTTAAGCAAGATAGGCGCCAATGAAGGAGCGGCCGTGCAGGTGATAATCAGGCCGTTGTCAAAACTTAATTTCAGAAAGAAGGGCGAAAAAGCATTGAAAAAAATCAGGGAAGGCAAATCAGTCAGAGAAGCGGCCGCGGCAGCTTTCCAGCCGATGGCGATGGAAGTGTTTGAAGATATGTTTAAGGGGTCTAAACCCCAGAAAGAAAAAGATCAGGATGATTTTCAAAAAAGGGGGCAGGGAATTGACCAAAAGGGTTATGATGCCATACAGAGCAAAATTCAAAAGCAGCCCTTTGAAACCAATATACGGGTTGTGGCTTCCGCCCAGACAGAAGCCCGGGCCAGCGAGATTCTACAGCACTTGATTTCCGCCTTCAGCCAATTTTCCATGTCTGCCATCAATAGCTTGGAGCCAAAAGAGGTATATAAAAGAGAATTGAGAAAGCTAATTTATGATTTCAGTTTCAGAAATTTTAATCCGGCAAGGACAAGTATTTTGAATATAGAGGAGCTGGCCAGTATTTATCATTTCCCGACTCATTTTATTGAAACACCGTATATCAAAGCCGCCAAATCAGGCGCAGCGGCTCCGCCATCGGATTTGGCTGAAAAAGGAGTTAATCTTATCGGCAAGGTTATGTTCCGCGGAGAAGAAAAGAAAATATATTTTGCATCAAAAGAAGACAGACGCCGCCATTTTTATATCATCGGACAAACTGGCACCGGTAAAACATCTTTGATGAAAGAGATGATCAGGCAGGATATTGAAAACGGCGAGGGCGTGGCGGTGATAGACCCTCACGGAGAATTAGTCGACCAGGTTTTGGCATACATCCCCAAAGAAAGGGTTGACGACGTGGTTTTATTCGAACCTTTTGATTTGGAAAGGCCCTGCGGATTGAATATGCTGGAATATGATACGCCGGAGCAGAAAGATTTCGCAGTGCAGGAGATGATAGCCATTTTTTACAAACTCTTCCCGCCGGAAATCATCGGCCCCATGTTCGAACACTATATGAGAAACGCCATGCTGGCTTTGATGGCGGATAAAGATAATCCTGGCACTCTTGTTGAGATCCCCAAGATGTTTACAGACCCGGCATTCTTGCAGCAGCGCCTGGCAAAGGTTTCGGATCCGATTGTCAGGAATTTTTGGATGAAAGAATGGGCGCAGACAACCGGTTCCACCCGTTCCGATATGCTGGGATATGTGGTTTCAAAAGTCGGCAGGTTTATTGAAAACGAAATGATGAGAAATATCATAGGCCAGTCGCATTCCGGCTTTGATTTGGCCAAGATAATGGATGAGGGGAAGATCTTTCTGGCCAATTTATCAAAGGGTTTGACCGGCGAAGTCAACAGTTCTTTGCTGGGTTTGATCTTAGTTTCGAAAATGCAGATGGCGGCCATGAGGCGCGCCCGCATGCCGGAAGAAGAAAGAAGAGATTTTTATCTTTATGTCGATGAGTTCCAAAACTTCACAACAGATAGCGTAGCAACAATTCTTTCCGAGGCCAGAAAATACCGTTTGAATTTGATAATGGCGCACCAATATATGCCGCAATTAAAACAAGAGATACGGGATGCTGTGTTGGGTAATGTCGGCACAATCGGGGCTTATCGCATTGGAGCTGAAGATGCGGAAAACCTGGAAAAGCAGTTTGAGCCGGGATTTTCTCGGTTCGACCTGGTTAACTTGGACAACTTTACTTTGATTATGAAAATGATGATAAACAACAAGACGTCCACTCCTTTTAAAATGGAAGCCGTACTGCCTCAGAAAGGCAAGCCGGAAATAGTTGAGCCAATCAAAAAGATATCCAAATTAAAATACAGCAAGGCCAAGGCTATAGTTGAGCAGGAGATAATTACACGCGTCTGACGTAGGTTTCGGTTTCGGTGTTGATTTCTATGGTATCGCCTTGCTCTACAAACAGGGGAACTTGAATAACTGCTCCAGATTCCAGCATAGCTTCTTTTGTCCCGCCCTGGGCTCTGTCGCCCTTAACTCCAGGAGCTGCTTCCTTTACTTTTAACTGCACCTTGATCGGCAGTTTGAAGTTTATAATCTTATCATTGAAAATGATTCCGGTGACAATCTCATTTGGCCTCAGATATTTTGCCTGTGTTCCTATCTGGGATTCTGTGAAGGAAAATCTTTTTGAGGGGTCGTCTGTTTCGCAAAAAAAGTATTGGCCTTTGCTCTGGTAGACGAACTTGATGTCTTTTTTTTGCAAATCAGCTTCTTCAAAGATGTCGCCCTGCTGAAAGTTTTTCTCATTGACTCTGCCGTCCAGCAGATTTCTTATCTTGCTTTGTATAACAGGCCTTCTCTGGGCCATTTTTAAAAGCGAGGCCTCTAAGACCTCCCAGGGCTGTGCCTCGTAAATGAATTGCACTCCTTTTTTTAAGTCAGTGTGTTTAAGCATGTTTTTAATCTATTACTTTCCACTCGATAGAGGATTCTTTGTCGGCAAATTCCAGCCATTCGCCGTACTTTGATATAACAAACCATTTCTTTTTTGTTGTGGAAAAAATCATGGGGTCGCCTCTGTAAAACGGCTTTTTAACTATTTCTTTAGGTTTTAATCGGTCTAATTCCAGCCATTTTTTGAAAATCGTCTCAATGGCATAATCTAATTTTCTAGTATTGGCCCAAGAGGCGACTTTGTCTATGGCTTGCTTGGCTTTTTCAACTGAACCGGCTAAATCCAAAAGCTGTTTTGCAGGTTTAGTAAATCTGGAATATATTATCTTTCTCTTTTTAGCATTTTCCTTCAGTTCTTGCAAGCCGAGGCCTTTTGAAAGGAAGAAGTGGGTGATAACTTGGCGTATGGCAGTTTCCTCTTTTAATTCCTCAAAATATTTTATTTTTCCTTTCTTTATATACTCCTCGATCTTTTTAGCCGAGCTGTCTCCGATGTTCTGCAATCCTTTTAAGCCCTTCAGTCCCTTCTCTTTATATATATCAGCAACGTCTTGCTGCAGATTGCTTAAAGATTTTACAGCTTTTCTGTAGGCATTAATTCTGTAAGCTGAATCTCCCTTGATATTCAGCAGCTCGGCAATCTCATTAAATATTTTAGATATTTCTTTATTTATCATGCTCCTGTCCCTATTATATTTTAATAAAGCGAAAAAAACAATAAAAAAAAGACTGACCGGGCGGATGCCAGTTAGTCCCATGCGGCTTAGCGAGCCTTGGTCGGTCTCACTTTACCGCCACTTCGCATAATCATGCTTATTGAGCACAGAAAGACTATGCAGTTTGAAATTACTATCCAACCCGACAGGCTGCTCAGAAATTTCTTGGATGAAAATTCCAAGCGGTACGGGCCCGGACCCTCTATTGTCCCAAGTATTATCACTTCTACGGGGTTATTTGTCGGCCGGCGTGGCACGTAGTAGCTTACTTTTTCGTGCCAGGGATAATCTCGGTTTGGGATGTTGAAATCGTATCCTCTTGCGTTGGCGGAACTGTGCATCGCCTGGAGAAATTCTCCGTTCGGCCATGAAAACGCGAGAGTCGCGAATATCGCCAAAAAGGAGACACCTATCAGCAACAGAGGCGTTCCTGAATGAGAATTGGTTTTTTTCCTCTCGCAGGTTTTAGCCGGCGCCCGTTTAACTTGCGGACGATCTTCGCGCAGAAAATCCCATACCCCCGCTTCAGGTTTTGGCGGCGCCACTGGCGCCTGGGTTCGGGGTTTCCGGACGGGCGGCAACGGTATTGCTACGGGCAGCGATTTTCCAAGATAGTGCGGATTGACCGTGGACATGACTTTCCCCTTATGTTGGGCTGGTTTGCGTTATGAAAACGAACTGAACTCTTCCCTATATCTATAGTACATAATATCAAGAAACAATGTCAAGGTTTTCAAGCGTTTGGATTTTATTCGTTTTTGTGTTAATATTTAAAAATTAATAGGTAAAATTATGGAGAAGCGCCATCGTATTTTTATAGCCATAAACCTGCCGGAGGAGATAAAAAAAGAGCTGGCCAGGTTTTATGATAAATGGCCGGAATTACCGGCCAAGTGGATAAGCCAAGATAATTTGCACATTACTTTGGAGTTTTTGGGTGATTTGACAGATGTTGAAATCGGAGATGTCTGCGAAATTGCAAAAGAAGTTGTAAAAAGGCATAAGCCGTTTTCCGTAGTTCTAAACAAAGTTTTATACGGGCCGCCTAAGAAGAATCCTCCGCGAATGGTTTGGGCAGAGGGGGAAAAGACAGAAGAACTAGCTGATTTAAAGGAAGATTTTCAGGAATGCCTTGTGGAGAAGATAAGCTTCAGGCCGGAAGGAAAAGGATTTGTCCCGCACATTACTTTGGCCCGCATTTCAGAATGGGAATTCAGAAAGTTTGATATTGAAGAAAGGCCGGAGATAAACGAGAATATTGATTTGTCTTTTACCGTTGAATCAGTCGAGGTGATGGAGTCAGAATTAAAAAGGGGAGGCCCGGTTTATACAATTTTAGAATCGCATACTTTAGGAGAATAAAACATGAAAATATATTTAATAGGCATAGGCGGAATAGGGGTGTCGGCTTTGGCACAGTATTATTTGTCAAAAAGCCACGAAGTAAGCGGCTCTGATTTGGTTGCTTCGGAAATCACGGATTTCTTAAAAAAAGGGGGGATTAAGGTAAAGATAGGGCAGGCTGGGAAGAATATAGAGAAGGATGTTGATTTGGTAGTTTACAGCCCGGCAGTTAAAAAGGATAATCCTGAATATAAAAAAGCAAAAAGGCTGGGCATAAAAATGCAGAGCTACCCGGAGGCGCTGGGAGAGATGACAAAAGAATATTATACGATTGCTGTTGCCGGAGCGCACGGAAAAAGCACTACAACGGCAATGACTGCTTTAATTTTGATTAAGGCCGGTTTAGACCCGACTGTTATTGTGGGAACAAAGGTAAGGGAGTTCGGCAACAGCAACTTCAGAGCTGGAAAAAGCAAGCTTCTGGTTATTGAGGCTTGCGAGTATGATTCTTCCTTTTTGCATTATTCTCCCAAGGTTATTGTGGTAACCAACATCGATAAAGAGCATTTAGATTACTTCAAAACATTTAGCAATGTCAAAAAGGCATTCCGTAATTTTATTGCAAAATTACCGGCTGACGGATTTCTTGTTCAAAATGTAAAAGGTAAGCAAAAAGATATTCAAAAATTAAAGAAAATTTTAAAAGTACCTGGAATGCATAATGTTTCCAATGCTTTGGCTGCGCTGGAAGTTGCCAGGGTTTTAGATATTCCTGATAGTATCTCTTTTTCAGCGCTTTCTGAATTTAAGGGGACATGGAGGAGATTCGAGATAAAAAAAGGAAAAGCCGGAGAGAAGAAAATAACCGTAGTGTCTGATTATGGTCACCATCCGAATGAGATATCGGCTACCCTAAAAGCAGCCCGGGAAGAATATCCTAATAAGCGCATCTGGTGCGTTTTTCAGCCGCACCAATATCAGAGGACTCATTATTTATTCGATGATTTTGTCAAAGTTTTCCGTTCAGCTCCCGTCGATAATATCATAATCACAGATATTTATGACGTGGCCGGCAGGGAAGAGAAGGGGATAAGCAAGAGAACCAGCTCAAAGAAGTTAGTTGAGAAGGTTGATAAAAAGAACGTGTCCTTTCTTTTATTGTGCGACATTGCTGAATTTGTAAAAAAGAATATACAATCCGGCGATGTGTTGATAATTATGGGGGCCGGCGATATATATAAATTAGCCGATAAGTTTTAATATTTTTTGCAAAAAATCAAGCCCTGGCTGCAAAATGCAACCAGGGCTTTGTTGTCTGATCAAAGGAGAAAGAGGGCCGGCGGTTAGACGCTGACCGTTGCTCGGCGGCGCCGCAATGACCTTTCGGTCATTTTGCGCCTCCGGACTTCCGCACCGGACTTCATCAGGCGGGACATCATTTTGATGTCGGGTACGGCTTCGGCAAGTTCGGAGAATGCCTCGATAAATTCCTGGCGGAATTTCTCGATACCTCCGGCGCCGAGACAGCTGGGGTCAGGAGCCCTGTGTTCCAGATATGTCTGGGGTCGGGACTGGAGACCGTGAAAGCTGATGCCGATAAGCTCGCCGTTTCTGCTACTCTTACTGTTCATCGCGACTTGTCCTTTCCGTGTCAAAAAGATAAGGGTTGAAGCGGAGATGCCGCTTCTCGTCTAAGCTCTCTGCTTTTTTACTCCTTTCCTAAAAGCAGGTTAAGGGATTGGTGTTGTCAAAGAGATGATAATATTATTATATCCTCTCTATGGTTAATGTCAATTGACCCTGCGGATAAGTGCTTATTTACTTTCTCCTCGTTTATAATATAATCAAGTAATATTATTATAAACATATGACAGACACAAATCCGCAAAAAAT
>CAYVRE010000008.1:14539-22103 GCA_964453095.1 uncultured Candidatus Saccharibacteria bacterium | reverse complement strand
TCTCGCGGAAGCTGCTCGCCAAAAGGCCAGAGAGTTGCGAGATTTGATCAACCAAGCGCTCTAAAAGCGCGCAAGCCAAGAGAAGGAGGTGTGATATGTTGAGCATGGAAATTTTGATGGGAGTTCGTTTGTCTCATGATGCTCGGAGAATGGAGTTCCGTGATGAGAGATGGTTTTTACCATCGCCGGAAGATGTGCTGGATTGGTTTAATATGCTCCTGGCCGGCTGGGTTTATTCTGGCGATCCGGCGCATGCGCATGCCATCCTGCATTCTCTCAAGCACAGCAACGGATTTTTTCTTTGCAAGAGAGTGCTGGCGTATGGCAACTTGCGGGAAATCCTGGCTGCTTGCATGATTACTGAGCTTCGTAAAGCCGGGCTCGGCAAGGTCGACGGAGTGTTCGGTTCGCCGTACTCATCGACATTGCTGGCTGGCGACATCGGCCGATTGCTGGGAGTGAAGACTTACGTGCCGGAAAAGGATCCGAAGGATCCTGCCGGCAAGAATATGGTTTTCAAGCCCGACGATCCGGCTCCGGAAGGTTCAGTGCTTCTGCAGGCTGAAGAACTGGTAACGACCTGGTCGAGCGGTGGCGCTTCCACAGATGCAATTGTCGCCGGTAATCCATATTCGGTGACATTTGCTCCGTTCGTTGGAGTTCTGGTCCACCGGCCCCCCAAGATTGAGCGCGTCCTGCCCGACGGCCGGATTATCGTGCCGTTCATCGAAAGGCAAGTGGATGCCTGGGATCCGCAGGATTGCGAACTTTGTCCGCTCGGCTCTAAGGCAGTTTTGCCGAAAACCAACTGGGCCGAACTCGTGGCCTGAAGTTGGTCAAAGGTCCTTTGACGTTTTACGCGTCATCGGGCCTCTTTTTTTGGAAAAAACTTGATTTTTTTTGGTGGGAGGGTAAACTAAATCTATGGCGAAAGCAAAGAAGAAAAAGAAACTTGTTGTAAGGCGCAAAAAAGTAAAATTGGCGAAGCGCATAAAGGTTTTGGTTAAGAAAAGAAAAAAAATAACGGAGGCAAAAAAAAAGCCGAGGAAAGTTTTGGTGAAAAAGAAACCCAAGAAAATTGTCATCAGAAAAAAAATAAAAGTAAAGAAAAAAGTCCTTAGGACAAGAAAAACAAAAAGATCAAAAAAGGCAGTGAAGATAAGAAAAATAACAAAGAGAAAAATAGTCAAAAAACCAAAAAAGGTTTTAAAGAAAAAAGTTGTTTTTAAAAGAAAAAAAATAATAAAAAAAGCAAAGAAAGCAACTATACGCAGAATAAAAAAAATAGCTCCCAAACAGCCGGTGCCGGAGTTTCCGGCGGAATCGTTGTTCAGGGCAAAAATCAAAGTTGTCGGCGTGGGAGGAGGCGGGGGATCAATTGTTTCTGAAATCGGCAGGTCGTTGGAAAAGGCGGCGTTTGTTATTGCTGATACGGATATCAGAGCATTGAAAAAAAGGCCGGGGATAAAGTATCTGTGGTTCGGAGAAAACCTGACTCATGGTCTGGGAACCGGAGTAAATGTTGATTTAGCAAAACAGGCGGCCGAAGAAGCCAAAGAAAAGCTCGGCGGTATTTTTGAAGACCAAGATATTATAATCTTTATTGCCTCTCTGGGAGGGGGATTGGGGTCAGGCGCTACCCAGGTGTTTGCCGAAGCTGCCAAGGAATTTGGAGGCATAACTTTGGGAATATTTACCCTGCCTTTTAAGTTTGAAGGTAAGAACAAGCAGAGGATTGCCCAAAATGCGCTGAAATTATTACGGCAGTCCCTGAATGTTTCCCTTACAATTCCCAACGAAAAGATATTCAAAATTATAGATGTGAATACGCCCATAACAGAGGCTTTCTCAATTGTTAATAAAAGCCTGATTGAATCTCTGGAAAGCCTGATAGATTTAATCTATAACCCCGGGATAATAAACATTGATTTTGCTGACTTGCGCACAATCCTGAAGGGCAGAGGCAATCTGGCATTTCTAAACACAGTCGAGGAATCAGGCAAAGACCGGGCGGAAAAAGTCTGCGAAAAAATACTTTTTAATCCATTACTGCAAAACAGCAGCTTTACGGCCGAAAAGATTTTGTTTAATGTTGCCGGCAGCCAGAACCTATCTATGTTCGAAGTGGAAAAGATAAGCAGACACATCTCTGAATTAAGCCCTCAAGCTAAAATTATATTTGGTATTTCAAAGAATTTAAAATTGAAGAATAAAATAAAAACCACTATTTTAATGACCGGTGGAGGCCCGAAGATAGAGGCGGAAGAAAAATCTCCGGAGCCGGTAAAAGAAAAAGTTGAGGTTGTTAAAAAACCGCCGGAAAGTAAAGAGATAAGAATTAAACCAAAGACACCTGGAAATAAAAATGCGGCGCCAAAGAAAAAAGCTGCTCCAAAAAAGAATAAAGCCAAAAAAGAGAAAGCAGTTCCGTTCTTGCCCGTATTTCAAGCGCCGGTTGAGGAGCTGGCTGGCATAGGAGAAAAGAAGTTAAGCGTGATTGAGACAGTCCCGCCTGAGCCGGTTAAAAAAGCAATAAGGAGAAGCGGTCTGGAAGTAAAGAAGGCCCAGGATCTGGAAGAAAAAAAGCGCATCCAGCAGGAAAAAGAATGGGAAATTCCAGCCTTTTTAAGAAGAGTAAAATTTAAATCATAATATATGGAAAAAGAAACAGATATTAAAAAAGCAATTATTCCGGTAGCAGGGCTGGGCACCAGGTTTCTCCCGCTTTCCAGGGCTGTACCCAAGGATTTCTTTCCTTTGGTGGATAAGCCGATTATACAGTATATAATAGAAGAGGTTAAAAAATCCGGCATCAAGGAAATTGTTTTTGTCGTGAGCCCGGGACAAAAAGATATCTTAAATTATTTTCAAAAGTCTCCGGAGCTGGAAAAGCTTCTTATAAAAAGAAAAAAGGAAAACGCGCTGAAGGAGTTGAAAGATTTTGAGCAGACGTTCGAAGGAATTTCTTTTTCTTTTGTTACGCAAACAAGCCCGCTTGGCGACGGCCACGCCATTCTGCAGGCGGCTAAGAAAATTAAAAACGAGCCGGTGGCTAATTCCTTCGGCGACGATATTATCGATTCCGAAACGCCTGCGCTCTTGCAGCTGATTAACGTATTCAAAACCTGTAATGCCCCGGTTTTGGGATTGAAGAGAATACCCAGAGATAAAATACCCGCCTATGGGTCTGTTGCAGTGGAAAAAATAGCCAGCAATCTTTATAAAATTAAAAAGATTATAGAGAAGCCGGAACCGTCGCAGATTATGTCTGATTTAGTGGTTGTGGGAAAGCATATTTTAACCCCTGAGGTTTTCGGTTATCTTAAAAAAGCCGTTCCGTCTAAAAAGGGAGAAATAATCCTGGCCGAGGTTTTTGATAAAATGCTTTCAGACGGCAAGGTAATTTACGGATATGAACTGAGGGGGGAGTGGCTGGAGTGCGGAGATAAATTAAAGTGGCTGAAATCCTTTTTCTATTTATCGTTGAAGAACCAAAGGTTCGGCAAAGAACTTAGAGAATATTTAAAAACTATAAAATAGAGTATAATAAAAGAATATTATGCTATACGATTTGATCATCATCGGAGGAGGCCCTGCCGGCATTACCGCCGGGATATATGCCGGACGCCAAAAAATGAAAACTTTGCTGATTGCAAAGGGTTTTGGAGGACAGATGACAAAGAAGGCCACCGAGGTCTGCAACTATCCCGGTTTCGGGAGGATTTCAGGGTTTGATTTAATAGAGAAGTTTGTTGAACATCTGAAAGAGCAGGAATGCGTGGAGATTAAAATGGTAGAGGTGATAAGGGTAGAAAAGGAAAAAGATACCTTTATTGTCATTACTTCAGAAAAAGAAAAGATATCAGCCCGTTCTATTATTGTGGCGACAGGAGCTGATCCCAGGCCGCTGGAAGCCATAGGCGAGAAGGAGTTTATCGGCAAAGGGGTGAGCTACTGCGTAACCTGTGACGGCCCTGTATTTAGAAACAAAACAATAGCAGTTGTCGGAGGAGGGAATACCGGATTTGAAGCCGCGCTCTTTATGACAAATTACGCTAAGAAGATATATATTTTGGAGTTCGGCCCGGAAGCAAAAGCGGACCGGGTAATCCAGGATCAGGTGAAAAAAATAAAGAAAATAGAAACAATAACCAGCGCAGCTGTAAAAGAAATAAAAGGAAGCAAAATGGTGGGTTCGCTGGTTTATCAGGACTTAATTTCAAAAGATACTAAAACACTGGAAGTGGAGGGAATATTTATAGAAATAGGCAGCCAGCCAGCCACCTCCATGGTTAAAGATCTGGTTGATTTTAATAAAAGAGATGAGATAGTTGTGGAGCCTGAAACTTTTCAGACAAAATCTCCGGGGCTTTTTGCCCCCGGCGATGTAAATGTTGGGCCTTATAAGCAAATTGTCACTGCTGCCGGAGAGGGATGCAAGGCAGCCCTAGCCGCCTACGATTATGTCCAAAATCAAAAATATAAAAGCAAAGGAAATTAAGGATTCGCGGGGGAACCCGACGATTGAAGTTAAGCTGGAAACCGATAAGGGGAGTTTTGTTGCCTCTGTTCCTTCGGGTGCCTCTACCGGCGCGAACGAGGCGCTGGAACTTCGGGATAGCGATGGGAAAGGGGTTTCTTCTGCAGTAAAGAATGTAAATAAGATAATTGCTCCAAAGTTTTTAGACAAAGACCCTGTTAATCAAAAAGAGATTGATGATTTGATGATTAGTCTGGATGGAACGGAAAACAAATCAAAGCTCGGAGCTAACGCCATATTGGCCGTGTCTATGGCTGTTTGCCGGGCAGGAGCTGATTCTAAAAAGATTCCTCTGTATCGGCACATTGCAGAACTCGCGGAGATTAATAATTTACAGAAATTGCCTTTGCCCATGTTTAATATATTGAACGGAGGAGCGCACGCAAAAAATGATTTAGACATCCAGGAGTTTATGGTTGTCCCGCAAAAAGAAACTTTTGCTGAAAATCTGGTTCTATGCAATAAAATATTTCAGAGTTTGAAAGAAGCTGTAGAAAAGAATTATGGGAATGGGGAACTAGGCGACGAAGGGGGATTTGCGCCTAAGATTTCTAAGACAGAACAGGCGCTCTTTTTATTAAAAAGCGCCATAGGAGGAGAGGATGCAAAGATTGCCTTAGATTGCGCTGCTTCGCATTTTTGCAGCGATGGGAAGTATAAAATAGAGGGTAGGGAATTTACAAGAACAGAGTTGATTGAGTTTTACGAGGGGTTAATCGGCGCTTTTCCCATTTTCTCGATAGAAGATCCTTTTAGCGAAGAGGACTGGCAAGGATTCGAGCTTATTACGCAACAACTGGGGCAGAAGGTTTTAATCGTGGGAGATGATTTGACCACGACCAACATCAAAAGGATAAAAGAGGCGCATAACAAATCAGCCTGCACAGCCGTTATTATCAAACCCAATCAGATCGGAACCGTATCAGAAGCCATAGAAGCGTCGAAGATGGCAAAGTCATTCGGCTGGAAAACAATTGTAAGCAACAGGTCCGGCGAAACAATGGATGATTTTATCGCTGATTTGGCAGTAGGCACAGAGGCCGACTATATCAAATCAGGGTCTCCCGCAAAAGAAGAAAGAATGGTAAAATATCAAAGATTATTAGTAATTGAAAAAGAACTACATGGCTAAATTAATTTTGCTTCGTCATTTCAAATCTCAGTGGAATCTGGAAAACAGATTCACCGGGTGGACAGATGTGCCGTTGTGCCCGGAAGGAATTGAAAGCGCGGAAAAAGTTGCCGGGGAACTCGTTGGTTTGAAAATTGATAAAGTTTATACCTCTCCTTTAATCAGAAACAGAGAAACGGTGTCTTTGATATTAGAAAACCTCGGGGAAGAAAAACTCCCCGTTATTGTTGACAAAGCCCTGGACGAGAGAAACTATGGAGAGTTGCAAGGATTGAATAAAGATGAGGTTAAAAAGCAATATGGCGAGGAGCAAGTTAAATTATGGAGAAGAAGCTATGATATAGCTCCGCCGGGAGGGGAGTCGCTGAAAGATGTATATAAAAGGGCGGTCCCTTTCTATAAAGAATATGCCGAGAAAGATTTGAAGGAAGGGAAGAACGTTTTGCTGGTGGCATCCCATAACAGCTTGAGGGCGATCATAAAATACGTTGAAAATATATCCGATGAAGATATTATTAACCTTGAATTGCCATTCGGCGGATTGGTGAAATATGGATTTGACGGAAAACAATATATAAAATATAATAACTGATTAATATAATTAAAAATAAAAAAATGTCTAAATTGAGTTTTCTCAAAAAGTTGGATAAGAACACCATGCTTGTGGGTGTTGCAGTTATCGGCGTTATTGTGGTCGGAGTTTTAATTTACGCCAATTCAAACTCCGGTTTTTCTCTGTCGAACTTAAATCTCGGATTTGGAATGTCAAAAGACCAGATTGCCCAGAAAACAATAGACTACATCAATAATAACGATTTAAGCGATAGCCCGGTATCTTTATCCTCGGTTTCCGAAGAGTCGGGGATGATAAAGATCAAGATAAAAATAGGGGCTAATGAATTTGATTCGTATGTCACTAAAGACGGAAAGCTGCTGTTTCCGAACGTTCCGATAAATATGGCTGAGAACGCTGATACCGGAGAAGACCAGCCGGCAGCCCTGACCTGCGATACTCTTGAAAAGACGGCCGAGTCCCAGTTGGAAGCATTTATTGTAAGCAAATGTCCCTTTGGCCTGCAAATGCAGAGAATGATTGCCGATGCGGTAAAAAACATACCGGATCTGGATAAATATGTAAAAGTGAGATATATAGGAGCTGTTTCCGGCGACAGCATAACTGCAATGCATGGCACAGAAGAAGCGACAGAAAATCTGAGGCAGATATGCATAAGAGACGAGCAGAGAAGCAAATACTGGAACTATATTTCCTGCCATATCAAAGCAGGCGATGTAAACAGCTGTTTGAGTTCGGCCTCAATTGACCAGAGCAAGCTTACCGCCTGTATGGGCGATAAAAACAGAGGAGTAGCTTATGCTAAAGCAGACTTTGATTTGTCGGATGGATATAACGCTACAGGCTCGCCGACACTTGTGCTAAATGGAGCCGAGATTTCTGAATTTGCTCCGGACGGATCGTCAATCTTCGGCGGAAGAACATCTGACGAGCTCAAAACAATTATTTGCTGCGCATCTGAATCAAAGCCCGGCTTTTGTTCGACACAATTGAATACAGCGCAAGCCGCTACTAATTTTTCAGAAACCTATGAAGGCTCAGGGGGAAGCAGCGGAGCTGCCGC
Source organism: uncultured Candidatus Saccharibacteria bacterium (assembly GCA_964453095.1). Classification (GTDB taxonomy): domain Bacteria; phylum Patescibacteriota; class Minisyncoccia; order Minisyncoccales; family Staskawiczbacteraceae; genus XYD1-FULL-39-28. The sequence continues at coordinate 14,794 of CAYVRE010000008.1, read as the reverse complement.
CAATTGCAACTAATAGCATTAAATTGTAGATATAAAAATGATCAAGGTTTATTCCACGCCAACTTGCGTTTATTGCAAAACCTTAAAAGAGTATTTGCTGGACAATGGGCACAAGTTTGAAGATATAGATGTTTCCAAAGACGAGAAAGAGTTGCAGAAGATGATAAAAGATTCGGGTCAGATGGGCGTGCCGGTGGTGGACATTGACGGCGAAATTATAGTTGGCTTTGATAAAGCAAAAATTGATAAATTATT
>CAYVRE010000008.1:8012-14439 GCA_964453095.1 uncultured Candidatus Saccharibacteria bacterium | reverse complement strand
TAAAATCGCAATCAATGGTTTTGGCCGCATAGGCCGTCAGACGTTCAGAAATATATTGGAAAAGCATCCGCATCTGAAAGTTGTAGCAATAAACGATTTGACGGACAATAAAACTTTGGCTCATCTTTTGAAGTACGATTCTGTATACGGGATTTTAGATAAAGAGGTTAGTTTTGCTGAAAACAGTATTTTTGTCGGCGGAAAGGAATATATGGCTCTGGCGGAAAAGGATCCTGAAAAATTGCCATGGAAGGATTTGGAGGTGGATATTGTCTTAGAATGCACGGGCCTTTTTACAGATGCAGAAGGGGCCGGAAAACATATTAAAGCCGGCGCTAAAAAGGTGATTATCTCAGCCCCGGCCAAAGAGAAAGAAACTCCGGGTTTTGTTCTGGGCGTTAATGCCGATAAGTTCGACCCGGCCGGAGGTGATATAATGGATATGGGATCATGCACCACTAACTGCGTAGCCCCTGTTTCAAAAGTTCTCAATGATAATTTTAAAATAGTCAAAGGATTTATGACAACCGTGCACAGCTATACCAACGATCAGAAGATTCTGGACCAGCCTCACAAAGATTTAAGAAGATCCAGGGCGGCAGGATTGAATATGATACCGACATCAACCGGAGCCGCCAGAGCTTTAGGCAAGATAATTCCTGAGTTGAACGGCAAGCTGGACGGCATTGCCATAAGAGTGCCGACGCCCACGGTTTCCATCCTGGACTTGATAGTTGAGGTTGAGAGGCCGGTTACAAAAGAAGAAGTCAACGAGGCATTTAGAAAGGCAGCCGGATCAAAAGAAATGAAAGGCATCTTGGCGGTTGATGAAAATGAATTGGTTTCCTCTGATTTTATCGGCAATACGCATTCAGCTATCGTAGATTTAACAGAAACGATGGCAAACGGAAATATGGTAAAAGTTGTAAGCTGGTATGACAATGAGTGGGGATACAGTTGCCGACTGGCAGAGTTCGCGGAGTTTGTAGGTAAAAAACTTTAATATTATTTTCTGGAATAACAAAAAAGCGCTCGTGATCATCCTGATCAGGAGCGCTTTGTCTTTGCCTCTCTTGCGAGAGACAATGACTTCACCATCGAGTGCCGCGGAACTTAGGTCCCGCCTTGTACACCCGATATGCCGCTTCGGCTTCGCACGCTTCAGCCTCCGCCTTAGCGATTTCCGTCCGAGCCTTAGTGGTAGAAATCCTTTCTGCCGGTGTCGGAGGGGGCGTGAGGCGAGGAGCTGTCCTCACTTCAGGAAGCACGTCTTGCGCTTCTTGAAGTTGGATCGTTGCCTCCATTCTCCGGCCCTTATAGGAGAGTCGGACGCCTTCGCCCTGTAGCTGGCGCCAGTTGGCGCTGCCTGCCTGAGCTTCCACCAAATTAATGGTGGACGCGGCGTTGTGCTTGACGGCTTCAATGGCCATCAGGGTTCGCTGTCGCTCTTCGGCAGCCTGGCCGATGAGGTATGCACCGATGAGGCGCATTTCTTCGGCCTTAGCTTTCGCCTTTTCCTTGGCTGCCTCGATTTCGGCGGCGGCTTTGAGAAGTTTGGCTCCACCAAGCTTCCTACCGGTTTCTCCATCTCCGTAGGTCATCTCCTTCAATTCGAAGAAGACATCCTCTCCCTTTGCCTTTTTCAAGGCTCCGATGATTGCCGCCGGCACGCTACCAGCGGCAGTACCACCATCGGAAGTTCCCTCGGGATACGAGGGAGCTTCGGCAATGGTTTCGGCCGGCTTGTCAGCCCCGGGGATATTGGTGCAGAATATCTTGTTCCACACGAATTCTCCACTGACCAAGCCAGTAGCCAGAACTAGGCTACTGGCCACCATGAACAAGAACCAGCCCAGATGGCCGCGAACAGACACTACGGGCGGGTTGGCATTCGGGTTGGCCCGAACGCCGAACCAGTGCCGCCTTGCGAAAAACGCCGCTGCGCCGGCACCTACCAGAATCAACACAGCCAGAATCACCAAAAAAGTAACCATGACACACCTCCTCTAAAGTCAGTCCATCGACTAATAGCTGTCCGGCGCTACATCGCGCCAGAAATTGTCAGCTTTTGTCAATTTACTACTGGATACATTGTAGCATACGCCATGTATCTTGTCAAGAGGCAAGGGGGGTATTTTTGTTTTTTCAAAAAAAGGTATAATAAATATAATATAAGAAAATATTAAAGGAGTAATATATACAATATGATTAAAAAAGGGGATTTGTATTATCCGGGCAAAGAGTTCCAGAAAAAGGCCTGCTTAAATAATAGTAAAATATATAAAGAAGCGGCCAAAGATCCGCTTAAGTTTTGGGATAAAATAGCTAAAGAGATTTTGTGGCAGAAACCTTGGGAAAAAACCTTTGTCCACAACCCTCCATATATCAAATGGTTTGATAAAGGAGAATTGAATATTACGGAGAACGCCCTAGACAGGCACCTGAAAGACAAAAAAGACAAGCCGGCTATAATCTGGCAGCCGGAATCCATCAGCGAAGAGCAGAGAGTTTTAACCTACGGGGAATTGGCTTCGCAAGTTAATAAGCTGGCCAATGCTCTATTAAAGCTGGGTGTAAAAAAGGGCGATAGGGTTGGAATATATCTGCCGGTCATTCCGGAGGTTGTGATTTCAATGCTTGCCTGCGCCAGAATCGGAGCAGTGCACTCAGTTGTTTTTTCAGCTTTTTCGTCTGCGGCTCTGCAAGTAAGATTGCAGGATACAGAAGCCAAGGTTTTAATTACAGCCGACGGATATTTCAGGAGAGGCGAAGTTAAAAACTTGAAAGAGAATGCCGATCAGGCGGTGAAGGATACAAAAATAGAAAAAATTGTGGTGGTGAAAAGAGCCGCTAATCAGGTTGCCTGGGAGGAAAACAGGGATTTCTGGTTTGATGAGATTATAAAAGATGAAAAAGATTTCTGTCCGGCCCAGCCCATGGCTTCCGAAGATTTGCTGTTTATCCTTTATACTTCCGGAAGCACGGGAAAACCCAAGGGATGTATGCACACTTGCGGTGGCTACACTGTCCAGGCATATATCACCGGCAAATGGATATTTGATTTTAAGGAAGACGATGTTTTTTGGTGCACTTCTGATCCGGGATGGGTAACCGGACATACTTATGCTATTTATTCTCCTTTAATCAACGGAGTTACCACCTTGCTTTTTGAAGGTGCCCCTGACTGGCCGGAGTCGGACAGATGGGCAAAGATTATTGAGAAAAATAAAGTGACTATTTTTTACACAGCGCCGACAGCCATCAGAATGTTTGAAAAATACGGGGCTGAAGCGATTAAAAAATATACTTTTGAAAGCCTGCGCCTGCTGGGTTCAGTGGGCGAGCCGATTGATGAGGCGGCCTGGCTTTGGTATTTTAACCAAATCGGAAAAGGTAAATGCCCCATTGTTGATACTTGGTGGCAGACAGAAACCGGAGGAATACTTATTACATCTTTGCCCGGAATCGGGCCATTTAAGCCGGCTTTCACCGGATTGCCTTTTCCCGGCATGAAATTTGAGATATTAGATGAAAGCGGAAAACCGAATGAAACAGGTAAAGAAGGAAATTTAGTTTTGCTTTCTCCGTATAATCCGGGGCTGGTGAGGGGGATATATAAAGACCAGGAGAAATATGAAAAAACCTATTGGGGGCAATATGGCAAAGAAATATATTTCACTTCTGATAGGGCGCTAATGGATGAAAACGGGTTGATTAGAATTGTCGGCCGTGCCGATGATGTGATTAAAGTTGCCGGACACAGAATAACCACCGGCGAATTGGAGGCCAGCATAAACAATCATGCGGAAATCAATGAGTCAGCTGTGATTGGCGTGCCTGATCCGATAAAAGGGGAAGTGCCTCTGGCCTTTGTGGTGTATAATGGAGAGAAGAGCCCCGAAGATCTTAAAAAAGAAGTAATCGCAGAGATTAGAAAAGGAATCGGGCCGATTGCGCTTCCTAAAGAGATTTATCTGGTTTCTGATCTTCCCAAAACAAGGTCGGGCAAGATTATGAGAAGGATCCTCAGGAGATTATTCACCGGCGAAGAGCTTGGCGATCTTTCAACCTTATCTAACCCGGATATCGTAGAAAAATTAAGAGAAATAATTATTTAAAAATAGATGGCGGAAAAATCTCAAAAGAATATTCTATGGTTTGATGAAATAAATATGGAAGACGTGCCTCTGGTTGGTGGCAAGAATGCTTCTTTGGGTGAAATGACAAGGGCAGTGGCGGGGCAGGGGGTGAGTATTCCCTATGGTTTTGCCTTGTCCGCCAATTTTTATTGGCAGTTTATCAAAGCTAACGGATTGGAGAAAAGATTGCAGGAGTTTTTTCATGGCTTGGATCCAAAAAATATCAGAAATGTGCAGGAGGCGGGCAGAAAATCCAGGGCGGCTATTATGGTTTCTTCTTTTCCGGAGAGCATGCAAAAAGAGCTTTTCGATGCATATAGGACTCTTTCCCAAAAATATGCCGCTACGGCGACAGATGTGGCGGTGCGCACCTCCGGCGTTGCCGAAGATGCGCCGGGCGCTTCTTTTGCCGGACAATTTGAAACATATTTGAATATATTCGGAGAAGCTGAGCTTCTTAATGCGGTTAAAAAATGTTTTGCATCGTTTTTTACCGACCGGGCAATAATATACCGGGAAGAAATGAAAATAGACCAGCTGAAGGTCGGTTTGTCTGTGGGCGTGCAGAAAATGGTGCGTTCTGATTTGGGCGCGGCAGGAGTTATGTTTTCCTGCGACACGGAGTCGGGCTTCGGCGATGTCGTTCTGATAAATGCCAGCTACGGATTAGGCGAGAACGTCGTGAAGGGAAGAGTTGAGCCTGATCAGTATTATGTCTTTGAGACAACTCTGAAAAAAGGATTTAAGCCGGTGATTGAAAAGAAGATCGGCTCAAAACTGGTAAAAATGGTTTATGCCAAGCCGGTTAAGAATATTCCGGTAGCGCTTAAAGACAGGCAGAAGTTTGTTTTAAATAACGACGAGATACTGCAATTAGCCAAGTGGTCAATTTTGATTGAAGAGCACTATCAGAGGTCAATGGATATGGAGTGGGCCAAAGACGGCCGAGACGGAAAATTGTATATTGTTCAAGCCAGGCCGGAAACAGTGCAGAGCAAAAAGAACCTTAAAGTTTTAGAGGATTATGTTCTGGATAAATCTAAAGCCGGCAAGGTACTGGCTACCGGCATGAGCGTAGGAAGTAAAATCGGCAGCGGAAAGGTAAGCAAGATAATCAGCATAAAAGATATTGAAAATTTTAATAAAGGCGAAGTGCTGGTGACTAAGATGACCGACCCGGATTGGGTGCCGGCCATGAAAATAGCCTCGGCTATTGTTACGGACAGCGGCTCGAGGACTTGCCATGCCGCGATTGTATCGCGGGAGCTTGGAATACCTTGTATTGTTGGAACAGGGAGCGGAACAAAAACAATTAAAGCGGGGCAAATGGTGACGGTTAATTGCTCCGGAGGAGAAGACGGCAAAGTTTATGAGGGCATAATTCCTTTTGAAATAAAGAAAACGGATATATCCAATATACCAAATACCAAAACAAAGATATTGATGAATGTGGGCGAGCCGTCCAATGCCTTTAATCTGAGCTTTATACCTAATGACGGAGTCGGCCTGGCCCGCGAGGAGTTTATCATTGCCAATGAGATAAAAATACATCCTCTGGCGCTGATTAACTATAAACACCTGAAGCCTTCATTAAAAAAGAAAATTGATGCGTTGACTTTAGGGCACAGCGACAAAGTCCAATTCTATATCGATAAATTGGCCGAAGGAGTGGGAAGAATCGGAGCGGCTTTTTATCCCAAACCGATTATCGTGAGGTTTTCTGATTTTAAAACAAACGAATATCGATCGCTGGTCGGAGGCGAACTGTACGAGCAGGAGGAAGAGAACCCGATGCTCGGTTTTAGGGGCGCTTCGAGGTACTACAACCCAAAATTTAAGGCCGCATTTGTTTTGGAGTGCAAGGCGATTAAGAGAGCCAGGGAAGAATTTGGCCTGGATAACGTGGTTGTTATGGTGCCTTTTTGCAGAACAGTTGAAGAGGGCAGAAAGGTTTTACAAATTATGGAGGAAGCCGGATTAAAGCAAGGCGAAAAGGGATTAAAAGTGTATATGATGTGCGAGATTCCGGCCAACGTAATTTTAGCCGAGAAGTTTTTGGAGATTTTCGACGGATTTTCTATCGGCTCAAACGATTTGACGCAATTAACTTTGGGGATGGACAGGGATAATTCAGAAATCGCTTCTGTCGGTAATGAAAAAAACGAAGCGGTCAAAGAGCTTATTGAAGAAGCAATAAGAGTATGTCAGAATAACAATAAATACATCGGCATCTGTGGCCAGGCGCCGAGCGATTTTCCGGACTTCGCTCAATTCTTAGTAGAGAAGGG
>CAYVRE010000008.1:0-7912 GCA_964453095.1 uncultured Candidatus Saccharibacteria bacterium | reverse complement strand
ACCAATGTGGCGGGGTATATGGCAAAAGCCAGAAATACTGCAAGAATCAGCGATGTAAAGAATTATGTAGCGGCGTTGAATATGTATTATGCTGATAATGGGCAATATCCGGCAGAGCCTTCACAGGGCTCTCAAACACTGTGTTGTCTGGGAAACTACCCCCCTAGTTATGCTGGTGTGTGTGCAGGGGACTCTTCTTACCCCCCCTGCACAGATGGAACAAATACTTCCTTGGCAAAATACTTTGCTGGCCTGCCTTTTGGAGATTACGGCGCATTGTCTAATCAACTTTATGGATATTTTTATGCAAAACCTGGCCGGGGTGGGTCTTTATTTACTATTGATTATGTCCTTGAGGGGATAAACCAAAAATGTGGCCTGGGGCAGATGGTTACGAATCCAACTGACAATACAACATTATGCAGATATTCTCAGCAATAGAAGAAATCTATTTTTAAATTAAGTTAATATTTTATGTACGATATAATCACATTTGGGTCAGCGGCGCAGGATATTCATATAAAATCCAAGGCTTTTAAGATATTCAAAGATGAAAAGGACTTTGCCACAGGCGAAGGGATTTGCCTGGCTTTGGGTTCTAAGATTGAAGTAGAAAATATATCTTTTACTTCCGGAGGAGGCGGAACAAACACTGCCGCCACTTTTGCCAAACAGGGATTTAAGACTGCCTACTGCGGAGCAGTGGGGGATGATATCGCCGGCCAGGAGATTATAAAAGAATTGAAGCAGTTGAAAGTGGATACTGGGTTTGTGGTAAAAAAGAAAGAAAAGCGCACTAACCATTCAGTTATAGTGTCCAGCACGGGCGAAGACAGGACTATTTTAATATACAGGGGGGCATCCGAACTTTTAGGAAAAGACGATATCCCGTGGAAAAAGATAAAAACAAAGTGGATTTATCTGGCCCCGTTCACCGGCTTATTGTGCGACACATTCGGCCAGCTGGTTGATTTTGCTAAAGAGAATAACATCAAGATGGCGGTAAATCCTTCAAAACAGCAATTATCCCTGTCGGCAGATGAATTAAAAAGGATTTTCTCCAAAGTTGATATTTTGTTTCTTAACCAGGAGGAAGCGTCTTTCTTAACGAAAATTCCGTTTCAGCAGGAAGCGGATATTTTTAAAAAGATTGATGAGATTTGCCCTGGTGTAGCCGTGATGACCAAGGGTGGGGAGGGAGTCGTTGCTTCTGATGGAAAACATCTTTATTCAGCCAAGCCTGATCCGGATAGAAAAATAGTTGATACAACCGGGGCCGGAGATTCCTTTGCCGCAGGTTTTCTTTCTGAATATATTAGATATGATGGCGATATTGAGAAGGCCATACAGCTTGGGCTGGCCAACTCCGCGGCCAATCTTTCAGAAGTTGGCGCTAAAACAGGGCTTTTAGATAAGAATTCAAAGTTTGAAAGGGTGCGGGTTGTAAAACAATTATGTTCGGATAATAATTTATGCATAACTAAATGAAGAACCTAAAACAATATTTTCAAAAAGCTCAAAAGGAGAAATTTGCCATCGGCCAGTTTAATTTTTCTGACCTTACGCAGATGAAAGGGATTGTCGTAACAGCGGAAAAAACAAAATCCCCGGTGATTCTGGGCACATCAGAGGGCGAGAGCAATTTCTTCGGTCTGGAAGAGGCGGTAGCGCTGAGGAATGTTTTGAGAAAACGGACCGGTCTGCCGATTTTTTTGAATTTAGACCACGGCAAATCATTTGAATATTTGAAGCAAGCCATTGATGCGGGTTATGATATGGTTCATTTTGACGGCTCGAGGCTGACATTGGAGGAGAATATGAACAGAACCAAAGAGGTCGTGAAATATGCCAAGTGGAAAGGAGTTTTAGTTGAAGGGGAAGTCGGCAGAATCGGCACTGATTCCTCAAAGCTTTATTCAGATAAGTTTCAAATAAAAGAAGAGGATCTGACCAAGGCGGAAGAGGCCAAAGAATATGTTAAAAAAACAGGAGTTAATTTATTGGCCGTCAGCATCGGCAATTTTCACGGCATTGAGATTTCAGGAGTTTGTCCGAATTTACGGCTGGATGTTTTAGAAAAGATAAGGAAAGAGATCGGAGGGGTTTTGTTGGTCTTGCATGGCGGTTCGGGCACTCCTGAAGATGATGTTAAAAAAGCTATTGAAACAGGTGTTGCAAAAATAAACATTAACACTGAACTGCGCCTGGCTTTTTCCGGCAATCTGAGAAAGGCTTTAAACGGCGATATGGAAGAAGTAGTGCCGTATAAATATCTGCCGGCAGCGCAGAAATCAGTGGAAAAAGTTGTCGAACTGAAGATTAATCTTTTCGGCAGCGCCGCTAAAGTTTAGCCGGCGGGTATTTACAAAATTAAAATAATATACTAACATACAAACATTATTAAGATATGAGCAAGATTAAGTTAGAAAGGGAAAAGTGCATAGGCTGCGGCTCTTGTCAGGCTCTATGCCCTAAATATTTTGAAATGGCTGAAGACGGCAAATCGCATATAAAAGGTTGCGATAAATCCGAGTTCGAAGAGCTGGAGGTGGAAAAAATAGAGTGCGCGGTATCAGCCTCAGAGGCCTGTCCCGTACAATGTATTCATATAGAAAAATAGAAATTATAGCAATGATCAACTTAAGCGCAAAAATTAGAAAGGAAATAGGCAGAAAAACTGTAACCTTAAAAGAGCAGGGCAGAATTCCTGCCGTGGTTTATGGCCATAAGGTAAAAAACGTCTTATTGGATGTGGAGTACCAAGATTTCCAAAAAGTCTATAGGCAAACAGGCGAAAACTCATTGATTGAGCTTTCGATTGAAGGAGAAAAAGAAAAGAGGCCTGTTCTGGTGCACGAGATACAGAAGGACCCTGTTTCATCCAAGTTTATACACATTGATTTTTTCCAGGCATCTTTAAAAGAAGAAGTCGAGGTGGAGATTCCCTTGGTGTTTGAAGGCACATCCCTTGCGGTAAAAGATTTAGGCGGAACTTTAATAAAGAACATCTCGGAATTAAAAATAAAGGCATTGCCTCAGAATCTCCCTCATGAAATTAAGGTTTCCATTGATGGATTAAACACTTTCGAGGATCGTATTTCGGTAAAAGATTTGATTTTACCGAAAGAAGTAAAGGTTTTATTAAAACCCGATGAAATTGTGGTTTCTGTTGTTGAACCGCAAAAAGTTGAAGAAGAATTAGCCAAAGAAATTGAGGAAAAAGTTGAGGATGTGGAAAAGGTGGAGAAGGAGAAAAAAGAAGCAGAGGTTGTTGAAGAGGAAAAACCGCCGGCCGCAGAGGGGAAAAAATAGATTATCCGCCGGCTCCGAGAGGGGCTGGCTTTTTTGTTAGAAACAGGAGATAATAAAACAATGAACAGATTTTATACAAAGATATCCATACTTGCCTTTTTGTTTTCGGCTTTAATACTGCCCGGTTTTGTTTTGTCCGAGGATTTAGGCCAGACATGCGCCGTGATTTCAGAATCGAATACAGGCTGTCCCAATATGTCTGTGGCTGACTGCAAAAAATTATTGGAGCAGTGCGCGGATTATTATGACCAGCAGTCAGCTCAGATTGCAGAAGACCTTACAAAGACATCCCAGCAAAAGAATACTCTGCAGAACCAGATATCTACTTTAAAAAAGAAGGTGCAGAATATAGAATACCAGATTAACCAGGGCAATTTGATGGTAAAAGACCTTGGCATACAAATAACAGATACCCAGGTTTCCATAGTCAAAACTTCCTCGGAAATAGGGGATTCCCAAAAACAGATTGCAGCGATTTTAAGAGCCCTATATGAAGAAGACCAAAAACCGGCATTTGTTGTTTTGCTTGAAGGCAACCTTTCTGATTTCTTCAGCAATTTAGTATATTTGGAAAGTTTGAATTCTAAAATGAACAATCTGATAGAAAGCACTAAAAATCTAAAATCTTATCTGGAGAGTCAAATAAATAAGATGGACAATGAAGTGGGCCAATTGCAAAAAACCATAGCTTTGCAGGGTTTGCAGAAAAAAGAAAATGAGCAGAATAAGAAAGAGCAGGAGCAGTATCTTAAACTGACGGAAGCCCAGTATCAGGAACAGTTGAAAGAAAAACAGGAAACAGAATTAAAGGCTTCTAAAATTAGAGCTCAGTTGTTTCAAATAGTCGGTGTGTCTAAGGCTCCGACTTTTGGCGAGGCCTTGGAGGTGGCCAAGACTGCTGCCGCTATGGCAGGAGTGCGCCCCGCATTCTTATTGGCGGTAATAAGCCAGGAATCAGCTATAGGCAGAAATGTGGGGCAGTGCGTGCTTGTGGATCCCAATACCGGCGCAGGTAAAAAGATTTCTTCCGGAGCTTCAATTATCAGGGTTATGAAGCCGACCAGAGATGTCCAGCCGTTTTTACAAATTACAGCAGCTCTGGGCAGAGATCCGTATAACACGCCGGTATCCTGCTGGATATCAGATTATAGAGGAGGGGTTCCTTATGGATGGGGAGGAGCCATGGGGCCGGCCCAGTTTATTCCGTCAACCTGGAACCTATTTACCGACCGACTCAGAAGCCTTTTGGGCCAGGCGCCTGACCCCTGGGGAATAAAGGACTCATTTGTCGCTTCCGGTTTGTATTTGTCTGATTTAGGAGCATCAGCCCAGACATCCAGCAAAGAAAGCAGCGCGGCTTCAAGATATTACGGCGGTTCGTCCGCTTATGCGCGCAGCGTTATGTCCCGTGCCAGCTGTATCCAGACATTTATTGATTCGGGTACCATGTCTTCCAGCTGCCAGAATTTAATATTCTAGAGAAAACATATTAAGTAATCAAAAATCCGCCGAGAGGCGGATTTTGTGTTTAATTGTTATTTCTCTGTTTTTCTGAATGCCTTGATAATCGGGGCCAAATTTCCGTCAACGATTGTTTCTAAGTTATGCCAGGATTTGTTGATCCGGTGGTCAGTAATTCTGTTTTGGGGGTAATTATAAGTTCGTGTTTTTTCAGCTCTTTTGGCTGAGGCAATCTGTTCTCTTCTTTCCGATGATAATTTTGATAAATCAGATTCCTCCTGCTGTCGCAAGAGTCGGGCTGATAAAAGGGTCATGGCTGTTTCTTTGTTCTGCACCTGATTTCTTTCTGACTGGCAGGTGACAACAAGGCCGGACGGCTTGTGGACAATTCTTACAGCTGACTCTGTCTTGTTCACATATTGTCCTCCGGGGCCAGATGCCTTGTAGGTTGATATTTCCAATTCGCTAGGGCTGATGTTTATCTCTGTCTTTTTTGGTTTTAGCAGAACAGCCACGGTTGCGGTTGATGTGTGCACCCTGCCTTGCTTTTCCGTCTTGGGAATTCTTTGAACTCTATGAACTCCGCCTTCGTTTTGCAGTTCGTCGTAAACCCCGTTGCCCGACAATTCAAAGACCATTTCTTTGTATCCGCCGATGGTGGATTGGTTTGAATCCAAAACCCTTTCTTTCCAGCCTTTGGTCTGGCCATACCTTGAATACATTCTATACAGGTCACGCGCAAAAAGACCGGCTTCATCTCCGCCGGTTCCGGCCCGTATTTCAATAATAACAGCCTGCTTTTCAGCCTTCCCTTCTGATTCTGATATATGTTCCTCCGGCTTATAGTTCTTCCAATCTTCTGCCGTGAATTTTGAATAATCTTGTTCCATTCAGATAATATAGCATAAACTATTGCCTTTTGCTAATTTATCTGTTAATATAAAAATTATTATGAAGAAAGATATACATCCAAAATATTATCCGAAGGCATCTGTTCACTGCGCGTGCGGAAACAGTTTTACTATTGGATCAACTAAAGAGATTATAGAGACTGAGGTTTGCTCTCAGTGCCATCCTTTTTATACAAAGCAGGAAAAGGTTATGGACACGCTGGGAAGGGTGCAGAAATATAAGGAGAGGATGACAAAGAAGAAGGTGGTTGCTAAAAAGAAGAAATAGAAATATATGAAAACAGACATTAAATTAAATACAGAGGAAATGGCCCTGGCAGGCGTTAATTTCGGCCACGGGGCCTCCAAGCTTCATCCTAAGATGAAGCAATATGTTTCCGGCACAAAGAACGATGTCCACGTCTTTGATTTAGAGAAGACATCTAAAGAATTAGGGAAAGCCCTTGAGTTCATCGGGAAAACAGCTGCAGAAGATAAGAAAATACTTTTTGTCGGTACTAAAATTCAACTGCGCGGATTAATAAAAGCCGCTGCTGAGGAATGTGAAATGCCGTACGTTGTTGAAAGATGGTTGGGCGGAACGTTGACTAACTTTGAGACAATACAGAAAAGAGTAGGGTACTTTAAGGATCTGGAAAGAAAAAAAGCCAGCGGAGAACTGGAAAAATACACCAAGAAAGAGAGAATGGAAATTGATAAAGAGCTGGAGTCTTTCGGAATTAAGTTCGGGGGAATAAAAAACATGTTGAAACTTCCTGATGTCGTTTTTATCTTAAACCTGGACAAAGATGTTACCTGCGTCAGGGAGGCAAAAATCAAAGGTATTAAAATAGTCGCCATAGCCGATACTAACGTTGACCCCGGCCTGGCTGATTATCCTATCCCGGCCAACGATGACGCTATTTCTGCAGTTGGGTATATAATAAATAAAGCGAAGGAAACAATTATCAATTCAAAACCAGCAAAATAAAGTTTTTAAGTTTTTATGGCAACTATCGATCAGATCAAACAATTAAGGGAAGAAACCGGGGTTTCTCCCACCGAAATTAAAAAAGCGCTGGAGCAGGCCAATGGTGACTTGGAAAAAGCCAAAGAATTGTTAAGGATTTGGGGCAAGACCCTGGCGGATAAAAAGACATCCAGAGAAGCCAGGCAGGGTATTATCGACGCATATATCCACCTGGACTCTAAAACAGGAGTTTTGCTGGATATCAGGTGCGAGTCGGATTTTGTTGCCAAATCGCCTGATTTTAAAAAGCTAGCCCATGAAATCTGCTTGCAGATTGCGGCAATGAAACCCTTGTTTGTGAAAGAGGAGGATATCCCGGAAGAGTTTTTGGACGGCGAGACAAAGATATATAAAGAGCAGATAAAGGATTCCGGCAAACCGGAGAAAATTGCAAATCAGATTCTTGAGGGCAAGATTAAAAAATACAAAGAAGGAGTTTCTTTGTTGTCTCAGCCCTGGATAAAAGATGATTCTAAAACAATCAAAGGCCTTATTGAAGAGGCGATTGCTAAAATAGGGGAGAATATAGAGGTTAAAAAGTTTTCAAGATACTCAATTTAGTTATGATAATAGAATCAGTTTTTTTAGCTATCTTTGTTTGCAGCTTCGGAGGGGTTCTTCTTATTCTGATCAGAAAGATGCCGGTCTTAGCTGAGCTTCCGAAAAACGGCAGTACCGGCCTCAAAAAGCACAGGGTTATTTCAGATGCTGAAAGTAAAATAAAGGGGTTCGTTGTATTTTTTGAAAAGCAGATATTATTGCATAGACTTCTTTCCTGGGTGAGATGCCTGGTCATAAAAATAGAAGTGCAGATAGACCACCTCTTGCATCGCATCCGCAAAAAAGCCCAGCAAGTCGATAAGGATACAAAGAAATAATCTCGCCGGTGTAGCTCAGTGGTAGAGCAACGCTTTTGTAAAGCGTGGGCCAGGTGTTCGAATCACCTCACCGGCTCATTGTGTGATAAATGCCCGGAAGAGCTATTGACAAGGGTTTATTTTCGGATAAGATGGATATTGTAGCAGGAAGATACAATTAAATATCAAAAAAAGCAAAAATTATAATATTCTAAAACCTTACTAGTTTCAAGAATATCCACGAAGGTTTCTAATAGTTAGAGATCTTCGTGGGTATTTTTTTCAGAACGACCCGCAAGCGGGTACCCCGGAAGGAAAGTATTTTGAAAATTAAATATGGAATCTGATTTAGAAAAACCATT
>CAYVRE010000007.1:0-23889 GCA_964453095.1 uncultured Candidatus Saccharibacteria bacterium | reverse complement strand
TTTTAAAGAAGAAGATCTATGGAATGGCTATCCCGAAGAGACAAATGCTCCCTATGGTTTGGCAAAAAAGATGCTTTTGGTGCAGTCTCAGGCATACCGCCAACAGTACGGTTTTAACTCGATATTTCTTCTGCCTTTGAACTTATATGGTCCGGGCGATAACTTCAATCCGGATTCTTCCCACGTTATAGCGGCTCTCATACGTAAAATATATGAGGCTAAAAGAGATAATCAGAAATATATTGAAGCTTGGGGCACGGGCAAGGCGACTAGAGGCTTTTTCTATGTTGAAGACGCAGCCGATGGGATAATACTGGCAACGGAAAAATATGACAAGCCAGAACCTGTAAATTTAGGTTCTGATATGGAGATATCAATTAGCGAATTAGCCGCGCTTCTGTGCGACCTTATGGATTTTAAGGGAGAAATACGATGGGATAAAACAAAACCCGATGGCCAGCCCCGGCGTTCAGTTTCCGGGGAGAGAGCAAAGAAGGAATTTAGTTTTGAGCCAAAAACTGATTTCAAGGAGGGATTGGAAAGAACTATTGATTGGTATATCAAACTCGGCTGAGCAGGCGTCCGAGATGCTTTCCCATGCCCAGATTAACACACAGTAACATAATTATCCTCAGCGAGAAGACTTTTATCCGCAATAGAGTTATATTCTCGAAGATTGCCATTAAAACACTTAATGGCAATCTTTTGTTTATTAATTCTTTAGCCGACTTCTGGTCCTCTTTTATCAAAAAATTCATTGCCACCAGCGTCTCGTCGAAATATTTTTGGCAATCATATTGTCTCAGGAATCTCTTGTCAATTTTCCTAGCCATAGATTCCTTTTTCATAAAATACTCTATCACGTCAAAAAAGTCAGCTTTATCGATGCGCAATTTATTGTATAGTCTTCCTCCCCCGCCACCGACACGGTAGTCCACAAGTTTTTTGTTCAGAATGCCAATGGGGTATTTTTCCGCAATCCTAAGCCACATTTCAAGGTCAGCCGATGTGCGGAATTTATCTTCGTTAAATAACCCGATATTATCAAATGTGTTTTTCCTCGCCACAAGAGTGGGCGTTTTTAAAAAAGTATTGCCGTTATAGAGTAATGCTTCGAATATCTCCGTAAAATTATGAATATTTTTTTTGCTAAGAATTTTCGGAATTTTAGTTGAGCCGATTATTTTATTTTTTTGGTTGATGATATTTACCATTGAGAAAACAACACCAGCCACAGGATTTTTAATCAAAAAATTAACCTGGTCTTCAAGGGCGGTTTTGCTGTAGATATCGTCGTCATGGCAGAAGGCAACGAATTCGCCATTTATCAGCCCGGATTTTAAGCAGCTGTTATAATTTTCGTAGCAGCCGATATAGTATTCATCGGGAACAATCGGTTTTTCATTCCGGCGATAAATAATTTTTTGTCCGGGGTTTTCTTTTTGAAACGCCTCGGCGATTTTCGGCGTACGATCTTCAGAGTAATTATCAGAAATAATTATTTCAAAATTAGGGTAGGTCTGCCGTATAATAGAGTTTAAGGTTTTTTCCAGAAATTTTTCACTATTATGGCAGAGAATACAAATTGTCAGTAAAGGCTTGTTCATTTTACAACTTCCCTTATTATTGTTTCGGCGAAATATTCTGCGCTGAAGGGATAAAATTCTCCGCTTCCGACGAAACTTTTTATGGCTTCCAGATAGCCAGAATATTCTTTGTCGCTCATATTTTTCAGATAGTTATATAAATATTCATAACTGCTGAATTTCCTTTTATCAACAAAAGTATTTTCGGGGATATGAGCCTTTATGTCGGCATCGCCCAAATATACAGGCACGCAGCCGGCCAAAAAACAGTCGATTATTTTTTCGGTAATATAGCCGGGATAGCCCTCTGCATTCTCATAGCATATGGAGAATTTATATTTTTTGTATGTTTCATTCTTTGATTTGACTTTTCCCCTGTAAGAGGGGTAATTCGGGGCCAGTAGTTTTGTTAAAAATGTAAGCCGGTTCAATCTTGCGATGTTTATTCCCAGGAATTTTCCCTGAAAATTGTACCTGTCCCATCCCTTGCCGAAAAGGTCAAAATCTTCCCGGTGATTTTTTTCAAACCAGCGGATAGCTTTTATTCTTTCTGAATACAGCTCGCCCGGACCATGGTCAAGCTTGTTTCCCGCGATCATGGCGCATAGTTTTTCTTTTTTACTTGTGTCAAAGTCTAATTTTTCCGGAATCCTGTGGCTGTAGTTCAACTTAAAATATTTTTTATTGTCCACCATGCCATCAGACCAGGTAAATATCTTTTTAAAGTATTTGTGATTTTTGTGGTTTAAGTTGTCCGGTTTTATCAAGGGCGACTCGAGGATAACAAGATACATATTGTTCAGCCCTAATTTTATAAGCCGCTTGAAATATGTATTTTTTAAAGTGGGGAAATCTAGGAATATTACGGCATCAAACTTTTTAATATCGTCGGTATCGATAGTGGCGGCTCTGTGTCCTAATTTTTCAAGCTTTTGGGCCAAATAAAAAAAGGGGTACATCAGATTGTCTCCTATGACAGAAGAAGGATCTCTGAGCATCCTATTGTTATTGTAAAAATTATGATTGCAAAAAAAGCCTACGTACATTTATTTTCTTTGAAAAATTTTTTAATCGTTTCAGCTATGTAATTTATCTGTTCTTTTTTAATTCCCGGATAAACGCCTATCCAAAATAGATTTTCCATAACCACATCGGTGTTTTTAAGCTGTCCGTGAACGCGGTGCTTTATGCCGGCATAGGCGGGCTGTTTTAACAAGTTCCCGCCGAAGAGCATACGGGTTGCTATTTTATTGTTTTCCAGGTAATTAATCATATCATTGCGGGAGAATGGGGCTGTATTTTTTACTAAAATAGGAAATCCGAACCATGAAGGCTGGCAGTTCTTTTCTGCTTTAGGCAACAGCAGATATTTTTGATACGGGCTCATTATCTTATAAATCTCATTGAAGTTATTAATTCTTTTTTTAATAAAAAGAGGGAGTTTTTTAAGCTGGGCCAATCCTATGGCCGCCTGCATATCAGTGGCTTTTAGATTATACCCTATATGAGAATATATATATTTATGATCGTAGCCGAAAGGCAGCTTTCCCAACTGCCAGGAGAATCTTTTTTTACAGGTATTATCGCGGCCGGATTCGCACCAGCAGTCTCTGCCCCAGTCGCGGAAAGAAGCGATTATTTTTTTCAGTTCAAGGCTGTTTGTCAAAACCGCCCCGCCTTCGCCCATTGTTATGTGATGGGCGGGATAGAAGCTGTTGGTGGAAATATCCCCGAATGTACCGGTATGTTTCCCATCGTATTTGGAGCCTAGGGCGTCGCAATTGTCTTCAACGAGCCAGAGGTTATGCTTTTTAGCTATTTTTTGGACCTTACCAATGTTAAAGGGGTTGCCCAATGTATGGGCTATAAAAATCGCCTTAGTTTTTTTAGAAATCGCCTTTTCAATTTCATCCGTATCAATGTTGTAACTTCCCAACTTGATATCCACAAAAACAGGCGTTAGATTATTCTGGATTATCGGATTCAACGTTGTAGGGAATCCGCAGGCAACCGTGATAACCTCATCTCCCGGCTTTAACCCTCTTTCTTTGAGCTTCGGAGAAGTCAAAGCCGTGATAGCCAGAAGGTTAGCCGAAGAGCCGGAGTTTGTCAGTAGGCAGTATTTCGCTCCTAAAAAATCAGCAAATTTCTTTTCAAAAACATCGCTTTTTTTCCCCGTTGTCAGCCAAAAATCTAAAGAACTGTCTACCAGATTGATCAATTCTTTTTCGTCATAAATTCTGCCTCCATAGTTTATATAGGTTTTTCCGGGTATAAACTTCTCTTTCGTTCTTGCGGAGTAAAACTCTTTTACTTTTTTAAATATGTCTTTTTTAATTTTTTCCTGCATATTAAGTTGATTTTTTAAATTGATTTTTTATGGATTTCAGCGCCCTGACAATCGGATTGGGTATAAAAAACGTTAAAGTAACGGCCAGCAGAATTAAGGGATACTTATAAAATTCTTTGTAAATTAACTTTAGTTTGGGGAGGGAACATTCCAGGCCATAACTTTTAGCGCTTAAAATTGTCCTCGGCAAGCTTTTGGCCATCATTAATTTTTTACCCTCGATGAATTTTTTGCTATAACCACAATCGGTTAACTTATTAAGGAGTTTTTTAACATTTACTAATGTGAGCAAAGCAGTCCCATTTTCATTCCACCTGTAATCTTGCCCCGTAAAAACTAACGGATAGTCGATATGAGCTAAGGGCAGATTAGATCTGATAATCATTTTTAAAACGATTTCGTAGTAGGACCAAAGCTTTTCATAATCATTCCTGTTGATTTTCAGCCATGAATCTCTATTAAAGATTAAAATTCCAAAAGTTCCTTGACAGTAGCCCTTAGACCAGAAATCTTCCGGAGAGTTGTGGTAGGTGACAAGGCCGTCGCTCATTCTCTCTAGTCTTTTTTTACATGCGTCCGTATCTATAAAAGGGTTGAGGCCGACAGTGAGAAGAGAAATAGGCTTTTTATTAAGAACACTAGTTACGGATTTTAAGCCTCCATTTTGTATCAGGTCATCATCCCCCAAAGTCCAGCAATATTCTCCCTTCGCCATCAGAACGGAATTAATCATATTTTCATCGGGCCCCAAGTTTTTTTCGTTTCTGAAATATTTTATGTTACCCCACTGTCTTTGATATTTTTTGACTAGATCGGCAGTATCATCATCGCTGGCATTGTCGGAAATGTTTATTTCCACCAGAGCCTTTATTTTTTCGTCATCAAATTGGCGGATGATGCTGTCCAGGCATTCCTTCAGGCGGCCGGATCTGTTGTAAGTGGGTATACAAATGCTTAATAAATATTTGTTTTCCATACAGCCTATCCCTCTGCTAAGAGCGATTCTTTGCTTATTTTAGGAACTAAGGATTTATAGTAATCGAACAATTCTTTCAGAGATTCTTCAAGGCCGGTATGTCGGAAATCGGGGAACTCTGACAAAAATCTGGAGACATCGCAGGTGTATTCTTTATTTAGTCCGCTATTTTTAACTGTTATGGGCAGATCTTTATCGGATAACTCCAGTATTTTTTTTGCAATTGTCAGCAGGTCAATCTGTTTGCCGGAGCCTATGTTGTAAATTTTATGCTTAGCCTTCTTTTCGATAAAACAGTCTATAATCCTGGCCAGGTCTCTTACATAGATATAATCGAAGAATACATTTTGATTTATGCTGACGGGGAGGTCGAGCAGGGTTCTGCAGATAGCGTTTGAAATAAAACGCGTTTCATATTGTTCATATTTTCCATAGACTCCGAAAAGCCGCAGGTGGGTTATGAAGTCAGTTCCCTCGGCATATTTTGAACAGATGTATTTGTAAAATCCGTATTGGTCCGCTGGCACACGTTTGTCAAAATCATCTTCTTTTATTTTCGCTATAGGGGTTCTTTTATCATATTCCGCTCCGGAGCCCAACATTATCATTCTCTTATAAAAAGGCTTAGCCTTGAGTAAATTAAAAAACATTTTTAGGTTGGAAAAAGCCGCATCCGGAGGCTCTTCCTTGCCCCTGATACCGCCGATATTGGCGGCGTGTATAACCACATCAACTTTTTCTTTTTCCAAAAAGTTGTAGACTGCTTCAGCGTCCGTAAGGTCGAGCTCTTTTTCTGAGGGTGCCACAAATTTATATTTTTTATTGAGCTCCTCTAGCAGGTTTTTTCCGATAAATCCACCGGCTCCGGTGAGAAATACTTTTACTCTATTGTTATTTTCCATTTATTCTTTTATAGGTTTGATAAACATATTTTTATTGAATTCATCTCTGTCTAAAAAGGGATACATATCTTCAATGGGTTTTGACACCATAGTGCCATCGGGTTTCTTCTGGGAAGCTATGGTAGGTATGATCTCCTGATCCTTGGGACTGACTATCTCGCAGATTACCGGACCTTTGTATTTCAATGTTTCATCCAGCGCCTTATTCAGCTGGCTGTTTTTGCTTGCTCTGATAAATTTAATTCCGTAGGCCCGGGCGATCTTTTCAGAATTTGGAAAAGACACGCCTGATTTTGAGTCTACTCCGATAAAGCGCTTGTTGAAGAATCTGCTTTGAGTAAATCTTATGGAAAGATATCCGTCATTGTTGATGATGAATATTTTTACCGGTAGATTATAATGTTTTATTGTTTGTAATTCTTGTATGTTAAGCTGGAAAGAACCGTCTCCAGTGACACACGCGATTCTTTTTCCGTTCAGGCCTACGCTTATGCCTATGCCAGCCGGTACGCTGTATCCCATAGTGGCGAGCCCCCCGGAGGCTATGTACCTCATTCCTTTTTTGATTTTCATTCCTTGGGAGCCGGCGTAAAATACTGACCCGGCGTCAGTTACCACGATGTCGTTATTCTTTAATTTATCCGACAGCTTGTCTATAAAATAGTATAAGTTTATTTTATTTTTAAGCTTTCCGTATTCGGGCAGGCAGGCAGGATATTTCTTTTTCCATAAAATACAGGTTTTAAGCCAGTTTTTGTCAAAAGATGATGCACCCCCTTTTAGTTGCCGCGACAGCTTGTTTAAAAATTCTTTGATGTCGGCCTTGATAAGCACGTCTATCTTTATGGTTTTTCTTTTATGCGAAGAAAGCTCAATATCCACCACAACTATTTTCGCCTTTCTGGCGAATTGATTATATTCATAGCCAACCTCCGCCACCGGCAGGCTGCTGCCCAATATCATTAGCATATCAGAATTTTGTATTGCCAGATTGCCGGCCCGGGTGCCTTTTATACCCAAGACTCCGCAATAGCATGGATGGTTATATCCTATATTATCAATGCCGAGATAAGTTGTAACCACGGGTATTTTATGTTTTTCAACAAAACTCAGCAACTCCTCGATGGCTCCCGACAGCCTGACCCCGCGTCCGGCCAGCACTACGGGTCTTTTAGCCGCTTTGAGGTAGCCGATTACTTTTTTAATATCAGATTCAGTTATTTTTTCTTTTTTGATCGGCGGTATAAACCCTTTCAATTTTTTAGGTTGGATGTTGGCTCCCTGCACGTCCAAGGGGATATCCAGCCAAACAGGCCCTGGCCGGCCCTGGTAGGCAAAGTGCCAGGCTTTTTCCAGTTGGTATCTGATGTCTTCGGGTTTTTCCACAAAAGCAGAATATTTGGTGACAGATTTAATTATGGGTAATATGTTTATCTCCTGCACGCCTATCTGCCTGACTGCCGGCATGTTCGTCTTATAGACAGAATTTCTTCTTTTTACTTGTCCGGAGATAAACAGGCAGGGGACAGAATCCAGCCAGGCGCCGGCTAGTCCCGTTAAAGCGTTAGTGGTTCCGGGTCCGGTGGTAAAATATCCTACGCCCATGTTTCCAGTGACTCTGGCATAGGCCTCCATGGCCATGGAAGATGTCTGCTCGTGGTGGACGCAAAAGGTCTTTATTTTTTTATTGCAGGCAAGCCCGTCGGTGAGGTACATCATGCCTCCGCCGGAAAGCAAAAAGACATGTTTTGTGCCGTGTTGGTAAATAAATTCCGCGATGTAATCAGAAACTCTCATGTTTCAATGCTTTTTTAATTCTTGAAATGCCTTCTTTAATATTTTCTATATCAGTGGCATAGGTCAGCCTTACATATCCTTTCCCGTATTTTCCAAAGTTGGTGCCTGGTAAAAGAGCTACGTTGGCCCCTTGAAGGATAAAGTCAGCAAATTGTTCGGAAGTCATGCCTGTTTTTGTTATGTTGGGAAAGACATAGAAAGCTCCATCTCCTTTCAGGCAGGTTATACCCGGTATTTTATTCAGCTCATCAACCATAAAATCCCTTCTTTTTTTATAGGTTGTCATCATTTTTCTAACTTCTTTCTGGTCTCCTTTTATGGCTTCTATGCCGGCTCTTTGTATAAAGGGAGGGACGCAAGAACAGAGGGTTTGTACCAGCAGACCCATTTTTTCAATGACCTTTTCCGGACCGATGGCAACGCCCAGCCGCCAGCCGGTCATGGCAAAGGCCTTGCTAAATCCGTTGGTGATTATGGTGTTTTGTTTGCACTGGTCGTTGAAAGACGGGCTGTAAAACTTTGTGTCGCCATATATCATTCTTGAATAAACCTCGTCAGAGAGCAGGTAAATGCCTTTTTTCCGCGCTATCTCATATATTTCGTCCAATTCTTCGGGCGTCATAACAGAGCCGGTGGGGTTGCTGGGAGAATTAATAATTATCAGTTTTGTTTTCGGAGTGATTAGTCTTTTTATATCCTCAGGATCCATTCGGAAGTTGTTCTTTTCGCGCAGAGGAACTCTTATGGGCTTTGCCTGGCAGAATTTTATAACCGAATAATAAGTGGGGAATCCCGGGTCCGGCACCATCACTTCCTCTCCGGGATTTACCAGGCACGAAACAGCCAGATAGATTATTATATTAGCTCCGGGCGTGACGAGAACCTGGTTTAAAGACGGTTTGAATTTGCGCGAGAGCAGGGTTGTTTCTCTGACAGCTTCCCGCAGATCATAAAGGCCCATAGAGCTTGTATAATGGGTTTCTCCTTTTTTCAGGGAAGCGCAGGCTGCCCCAGTTATATTCCTCGGAGTATTAAAATCAGGGTCTCCGATTTCAAAGTGGATAATGTGTTTTCCCTGTTTTTCCATTTTCTGGACTTTATCCAAAACTTTGAACATCGGCTGTCCTTCGATTTGATACGCGATTTTTGCCAGAAAATCTTTTTTAGCCATATTTGTTAGGAAAAAAAGTTTTTATACCAATTGTACGTTTCTTTAATGCCTTCGTCAAAACTGGTTTTGGGCTCCCAATTTAGTTTTTCTTTGGCTTTTGCCCAGTCGAGGTATTGTTCCGGTATCTCATTTTTAGAAATGTTAAGTATTTTGTAGTTTGTTTTAGTTTCAAGCGCCTGGTCGATTTTATCAACTACGCCTATTACGTCAAAGATATTTTTACTGCCGAAATTGAAGGCCTGCCCGTGGAGTTCTTTCTCGGCTCCGGCCAGTTTTATACAGCCGTCTGCTATATCCTTTACATAAGTATATTCCCTTATCATCTTCCCGTCGCTTCTAATAGGCAACTCTTTGTTTTTTATTATAGCTTCCATGGCTCCGGGAATTATTCTGGAAAAATTAAGGTCTCCCGGCCCGAAGACATTGCTGAATCTCGTGATGACCACCGGCATTCCGTAGGTTGAAAAGTATGTCTGGGCAATCAGATCGGCTGCTGATTTGGATGCATCGTAGGGATGGTTACCTTTGAGAGGGAAGTGTTCTTTGTACGGAAGCTCCTCGGCCTTGCCATAGGCCTTATCAGACGAAACTACGATAATCTTCTCTATTCCGCTTTGTTTTCTGCACACCTCTAAAATATTGACGGTTCCCATAACATTGGTTTCTATGGCTTCAAAGGGGTTTTTGTAGGCTTCGTCAACCAGCGGCTGGGCAGCCAGGTGAAAAACAATCTGCGGTTTTTCCTTTTCAAAAATTTCAGCAATGTTCTTATCTCTTACATCGGTAAGGTAAAATATTGCCCTGGGATGCAAGTTTTCTTTTCTGCCCGAAGACAGGTTGTCTATAACAACAACCTTGTTGTTCTGTTCTATCAACTCGTTGGCCAGGTGGCTCCCTATAAATCCGGCTCCGCCGGTGATTAGTATATTCTTTGAATTCATTTTATTAATGCACATCCGTAAGCAGGTGCTCGATGCTTATACCTGCGTAATAATTTTCTAATCCTCTTCCGATGTCCAACATCTGGTATCCTTTTCCGGACATATCATATGTTATTGTTTTTGACAGCCCCGCTGACATAAGTATTACAAAGTTATTTTTCGGCATCCCGCTTTTATCAATAAGGCTGATAATATCATTCTGTATTCTTAATCTTTCCTCATAGGTGTTTTTTTCTTCGCAGGCGACGTAAAGATAGGTGTCGGACGATAATTTGGAGTTTATTATTTTTTCTTTATTTTCTTTATTGGTTGCTATTATGACTCTCTTGTCTTTTATATACGGCACAATGAACTTTTCGAATCCGCCGTCTTTGTAGAAAGCGAAGGCATCAAAGTATTTTGCTTTTTTATTGAAGATCAGTTCGTAGGTGATTTTCATCTGGCGGCATACCTCCCAGCGGTGCATCTGTTTCAGCTGCGTGTTTGTGTAATTGACGTGGAAGGGAATTCCGAGAATATAGCTTGAATCGTCGTTGTAGGTTTTAATGATTTTTAGGAAATCATCCCTTATTGCGTCGCTATAAATCTGGGGGCTGTTGTCAGGCGTCGGCAGAAAGTGCAGCAGGCTCATTTCTCCATCTCCCAGTCTGAGTATTGATTTGCCTGAGCGGATTAAGTCGGCAAACTCTTCCTCTGTATAAAACTTGCAGTTGTTGTGATAGTTATTCTGAAAATATCTATATATATACAAAAGCAAATATTTAGTATCTTTGAACAAATATCTTTTGAGCGCGTTGTATGTGAGGATTAGCTTTTCCATATTTTCCATTTTGGATCTTTTTGCCAAAGTTCGTTCAGATGCAAGAAATCTTTATAGGTGTCCATGCCGTACCAAAATCCCTCGTGTTTGTAGAGGGCTGCCTGTTTTTCCGGGATTAATCTTGCCAAAGCGTCCTCTATCATATCGCCTGGCTTTAAATAGTTTAAAAATTCTTTGTTAAAAACCATAAATCCGCCGTTGACATAATCGTAGAGCATCGGTTTCTGGGAAAATTCAGTGATCAGGTTGTCGTTATCCGTGTTGACCAAGCCCCAGCGTGAAGTGGGGTGAACGCCGGTAATAGTAGCAATTTTACCATGGGATTTATGAAAATCGATAAGTTTTTGGATATCAATATCGGCAACTCCGTCTCCGTAGGTGACCATAAAGATATCTTCCGGGATATATTCTTTGGCTTTGAGCACTCTCTCTCCGTGCGGAGTTTCCAATCCGGTTTCTGCAAATATTATATTAAAATCATCGGATTCGCTGCCATTTTTGAAGAAGTTGGTTATTTTCCCTTCCGACGGCTTGAATAAAAAGTCCCGCGCGTAGTATTTCTGTCTTAGAAAATAATCTTTGATGAGGTTTCCTTTGTAACCCAGGGCCAAAACAAAATTATCATAGCCGTAATGGCCATATATCTTCATGATGTGCCAGAGGATCGGCTTGTCGCCAATCTCCACCAGGGGCTTAGGCTTGAACTCTGTTTCCTCCTTTAACCGGGTGCCCGTGCCGCCGCACAAAATGATGGTTTTTATGTTTGTTTTTTCGCTGTCCATTTAATTGATTTTTCCTCAGGCGTAAGTTATAGTATAATATAATAATTTAACCGTAAATACAAGCCTTTAAGGGCAGTATTTTTTGTATTAAAATGACTGCAAAAGAAAGATATACTGTTGCTTTTTTCTTTCCTTCTTTTGAAATTGGAGGAGCGGAGAGGAATGCTATAAACTTGCTTGGTTATTTTAACAAAAAGCAGCGCTTGACATCGCTGATTTTAGCCCGAAAAGAAGGGGGATTTGTTAACGAAATACCAAAAGAGACTTCTGTATTTGACCTCGATGCCAAAGGTTATTTAAAAATACTTTTTAAACTCATAAAACACCTTAAACAGCAGCAGCCGGATATCCTGATTTCTGCTTTCCCGCATTTTAATATAATCTGCCTTTTGGCAAAGAAGATATCCGGAGCAAAGACAAAGATAATCGCTACCGAGCACACGCCGTTTTTTTTGCTTCCGTTAACGGCCAGAAATTTTTGGAACAAGCTGGTTGCTATCTTTTTCTTGCCTTTGCTGATTAAGATTTTCTACCCCTCGGCCTCTGCAATAATCTGCGTTTCCAATGGAGTGGCAAAAGATCTGACGGCCATTAAACGCCTGGACAATATAAAGGTTGTCTATAACCCGATAGTCGGGCCGGAAATGATGCAGCTGGCGGACGAGCCTATTGGCCGGAGCGGTATTTTTGACGATAATGTTGCGGTTATAGTTGCTGTCGGGCGTCTGGCAAAAGCTAAGGATTACCCCACGCTTTTGAAAGCTGTAAAATTGATACTTGAAAAGCGAGCAGTCCGCCTCATTATTTTAGGCGATGGCCCCGAAGAGGGCAAGCTTAAAAAAATGGCATCGGAGCTTGGCCTTTCCAAAGCAGTCATCTTTTTGGGATTTCAGAATAATCCATATAAGTATATAAAGAGATCTTCCGTTTTTGTTCTATCTTCGGTGCAGGAAGGTTTTGGCAATACTATTGTAGAAGCAATGGCTTGCGCTACGCCGGTAGTGGCCACCGATTGTCATTCAGGACCGGCTGAGATAATAGAAGACAAGATTAGCGGACTTTTAGTGCCGCCCCAGAACGAAAAGGCGATAGCAAAAGCCATTCTAATGATATTAGAAGATTCTTTTCTGGCAAAAAATCTCTCGGACAGCGGCAGGGAGCGCGCCCAATATTTTTCCATTGAAAACAGCGCCAGCCAGTATGAAAATATTATCTCCGGATTAATTGATTCCAAATCTTAAAAATGATTAAAAACTTTAAAAAATATCTGGTTTTATCTCTGGCAGTGCTGCTGTTGATATTCTTGATATTCTTTTTTGATAAAGCTCTAGCCGTCGGGCTACTGCTTATTGCCTTACTGTCTGCTATTACTTTTTTAGCTCTTAATAAACTTGGAATAGGAGATAGAAAATTGTATATGATTCTGGGGCTGATTCTTTTACTGCATATTTCCGTCGTACTGCTTATTCACTGCACCGGCTTTAATCCTTTCCCTGGAGGAGCGGATTACGAAGGATATAGCTATGATGCTATAAAAATTGCCCACAGATTTGATAATCTTAATTTTTCACTTGAGGGCGTAGCCCTGCTCCATTATTTCCCTGTTATAATCGGTGCAGTCTACGCGGTAACTTTCCCGGCCATGATTGTCGGACAGCTGTTTCTGGTCTGGATTGTTCTGCTGTCAGTCATCCTTTTATGGCTTTTGGTCTTGGAAATTGGAGGGACTAAAAAAGGAGCTTTTCTGACGGGATTAATTGCGGCTTTTTATCCAAGCTTCTTATACTTTAGCAGCCTGCTGCTTAAGGATAGCTTAGTTATCTTACTGGCTCTGGCCTCCCTTTTATTAATTGTTAAAATCTTGAAGAATTTCAGCGGCCTTAAATTCTTGATGTTTTTTGCTGTTTTGACTTGCCTGTTCCACTTCCGTTTCTATATCGGTTTTGCCGCGATTTTCACTTTTATAATCTGCTGGTTTTGGATATCGAATTTAAAATTTAAAGAAAGGATTATTTATGGGGTTGCCATGGTTTTACTTTTAGGTTTTGCTCCTCAATTGACCGGCTTAGGATATTATGGACAATCTCCACTGGTATCTTTTTTGAATGCTAACTCGATAATAAATTTCAGGGAGGTGGCCTATGCACCCAAACCATCGGATAATGTTTTTTCTGAATTTAAAAATGACAATTCCGGCACCGGATCTTCGTTTACGGTTGATGTAAGTTTTGGAAATAAGTATAAATTTGTAGAGAATTATTTGATATCTTCCAATTATGCGTTTTTCGGACCTTTTCCCTGGCAGCTGAGGTATAAAAAGCATTTGCTGTTTTTATTGGAAACAGTTCCCTGGTATTTTTTGCTTTGTTTAATTTTTTACGGAGCTTACGAATGTTTGAGGAACAACGGCTTCAAGGCTTTTTTAAAAATATATAGATTTACATTGCCGATTTTGATTTTTTCCTTGTTAGTCATTGGCGCGCTATCGCTTTTCATAACCAACTTCGGCATATTGGCTAGAATAAGAATACCTGTTTTCCTTGCAATGTTTTGTCTGCTGGCCTTGGGTAATTTTATTCCTGACAAAGCAGAAAAATTATTAGCTAAAGTCGGAATTTATATATAAACTATGTGCGGAATTACAGGAGTATATAATTGCAATGGCCGTGAGATAAATGCCTCTCTATTACAAAGAATGACAGATGTTTTGAGCCACAGAGGGCCCGATGATTCTGGAATTTTTGTAAAAAATAACGTTGGATTAGGCCACCGCAGGTTGTCAGTTATAGACCTGTCTCCCATGGGCCGCCAGCCCATGGCCAATGAAGACGGAAGCCTGCAGGTAGTTTTTAATGGAGAGATATATAACTTCCAGGAGATAAGAAAGGTTTTAGAAAGTAGCGGACATAAATTCAAATCAAAAACTGATACTGAAGTAATTTTACATAGCTATATTCAATGGGGCGCTGAGTGCGTTAAAGAGTTTAATGGAATGTTTGCCTTCGCCATTTTTGATGAAAAGAGAAATCAGATATTTTTAGCTCGTGACCGCATGGGAGAGAAGCCTCTCTATTACTATTTCAATGGAGATAGATTCATTTTCGCTTCTGAAATTAAAGCTATCTTGGAAGATGAGAGCCTGCCCAGGGTTATAGAGCCTCAGGGCATGATAAACTATTTCACTTTCGGACACTCTGTGGCGCCGGATACTATATATAAAGGGATTAAAAAGCTTTTGCCGGGCCATTATCTCGTTTTTAATAACAACAAGATTAATATTCAAAAGTATTGGGACTCCTCGCCATCAAATGATTTAGAGGATAAAGGGGAGCAATACTATAAACAAAAGACAGGAGAGCTTTTTGAAAAAGCAGTAAAAGACCGGCTGATTTCCGACGTGCCGCTTGGAGTTTTTTTGAGCGGCGGCTTGGATTCAAGCGCTGTGGTGGCCATGATGGCAAAAAATCAGGTTAAGCCATTGAAAACTTTCTCGGTGGGTTTTGATATCCCCGGGCAGGAATTTAATGAATTATCCGATGCCAGAACCGTCGCTGACCATTTCAAAACCGAACACCACGAATTAGTTTTAAAAGAGTCTGACCTGGTAGACGCCATAAACACGCTTGTTTATCATTTTGACGAGCCTTTTGGCGATGCGGCCGGCTTCCCAGTTTTTTTTCTAAGCCGTTTTGCTAAGAATAATGTTACGGTTGCTCTGACCGGAGAAGGCGGAGATGAAATTTTCGGAGGCTACCGCCGTTATGTTGTGGAAGGGAATATAAAGAAGCTTTTTCTGCTGCGAGTTCTTCTGAGCGGCAGTTTGGCTGGTAAAATGGTCAATTCGCTGCCGAAGCTGAGAAAAACAAAAAAGCTTATCAACAGCCTGGCAATCAGTGATGATTTATTGCGCTATGCCAGCTGGATTTCTTTCTTCTCTGAGGATATGAAAAAACAGCTTTTTAAAGGCAGCAGTTTTGCAGCAGGCATTGACTCTTTGAAAATGTATAAGCAATATTTCTCAACGTGCGATTCACGGTATTGGCCGGGAAAAATTATGTATTTAGACCAGAAAATTATCCTACCCGATGGTTATTTGGAAAAAGTTGATAAAACCAGCATGGCCTCGGGCCTTGAGACAAGGGCGCCGATTTTGGACCACAATCTTGTTGAATTTGCTAATTCCATTCCTTCGAAGTATAAAGTAAGGGGATTGGCGACTAAATATATTTTTAGGGAAGCCATGAAGGAAGTTCTGCCTCAGGAAATTATTAAAAAAAGAAAGCACGGTTTCAGCGTTCCCACTAATCCGTGGTTCAGAGGAAAGCTGAAAAGTTATTTGTTCGAAGTCATTTTTGATAAGAAAACCCGGGAAAGGGGATATTTTAATTATGAATATATTGAAAGGCTTTATAATCTCTATCAGAACAGCAGCCAGCCGCTCGACTCGCAACTTTGGCTGCTTCTGAATTTCGAGCTGTGGCACAGGAGATTTATGGATAAGAATTAATCACATAACTTATGAAAAAATATTTAGTTACAGGAGGGGCCGGCTTTATCGGCTCGAATATCGTTGAAAGGCTTCTGCAAAAAGGGGAATTTGTCAGAGTGGTGGATAATTTTTCCACCGGGAAAAAAAATAATATCAAAGGGTTTATTGATAACCCTAATTTTGAGCTTGTCGAAGGCGACTTAACAAATTTGGATGTGGCGGAAAAATCAGTCAAAGGCATAGACTTTGTTTTACACCAGGCTGCTCTTCCGTCAGTTCCTCGCTCCATAGAAAACCCCATAAAGTCCAACGAAGCGAATGTCTCGGCAACCCTTAATATGTTGGTTGCCTCTAAAAAAGAAGGCATTAAAAAATTCATTTATGCATCTTCTTCATCCATATATGGAGATAATCCTGAGCTGCCCAAGAAGGAAGACTTTCCAATAAGGCCGATCTCGCCTTATGCTTTGACAAAATATGCAGGGGAGAGGTACTGCCAGATATTCTGGAAAATATACGGACTGCCGACCGTAGCTTTGCGCTATTTCAATGTTTTCGGTCCGCAGCAGGATCCTTTTTCCCAATATTCTGCAGCTATCCCAAAATTTATAGATTGTTTCTTAAAAGATAAGAACATGACAATTTACGGCACCGGAGATCAAAGCAGAGATTTTACTTTTGTGGAAAATATCGTCGAAGCCAATATATTGGCGGCTAATTCAAGCGAGGGGAATGGAGAGGTTCTTAATATAGCCTGCGGGGAAAAAACTAGCATTAACCAATTGGCGGACTCTTTAAGAGAGATCAGCGGGAAAAACATCAAAGCTGATTATCAAGAAGAGAGACAAGGAGATGCCCTCCATTCTTTGGCTGACATTTCAAAAGCCAAAAAGCTCATCAAATATGTTCCGATAGTTAATTTTAAGTCCGGACTGATAAAGACATTTGAGTGGTATAAAAAAGATTAAAAATTATGGAAAATTATTACAACATTCATAATATAGTTAAGATAAAAATTCAGACTAAAAAACTGGATATAGTTAAAGATTATGAATATTATTTTAGAGACTTTAAAGTCGTAGAAAAAATAAACAATGTTGATATAGAAATAAGAGACATTGACGAATTCTCATTGCCTAAGGAATCTTTTAATATTTCAAACGCCTTTTTTGGTTTTGACCACGGAGTTTATAGCAAAAACGATTCTTATGCAGTGAGGATTGAGAACAATAAGATGGTGATTTTTTTGAGAGAAAGCAATCTCTGTATTAATTCTTTGATAGAGTATTTTCTATTGAGGAATGATTGTACATTTATACATGGCGCCGGGATAAGCTATAAAAATAAAGGGATTATTTTTCCGGCTCCGCCCAATACGGGTAAAACTCTTTTGATATCAAAATTGCGGCAAAAAGAGAACGTAAATTTTTTCGGCGATGATTACGTAATTTTAAAAAAAGACGGCACAATGTATTCTTATCCAATGGATTTTTCTGTATATGATTACCATTTTGATTTTTTCCCTGAGCTAAAAGGAACGATAGAAAACAAAAAAATAAAAAGGAATATTTATGAAAGAGCGTTGGTTAATATGGTAAAAGACCTTCCGATTAAAAAAGTTTTAAAACGCATGGCCAGATTTATCGGTTACGATTTTCTTCAAGGAGGGCTTTATTTGAAGATTCCCGCTCAACAGCTTGTGGCAAAAGAAAAGATAGGAGTATCTACGCAAATAAAATATTGCATATTTTTAAGCAGATATAACGGCAAAGAATTTAAGGTTGAAAAAATAAAATTAGAAAATTTGGTTAAAGAAACATTGGGAATACTACAGAGCGAGTGGTATAAAACTCTGCCTGTTTATAATTTGTTATCTTCTTTCGGTATAATAGACTTCAGCGAATACCTAAATAGTATCAAAAACATAATTAGCAGCGGTTTTAGCGATATGGAACTTTTTAAAATTTTAATCCCGACAGACATGGAGAACAAAGAACGTCTGCAAAAAATAGAAAAGTTTTTAGAGCAAAACGTATTTAATCCCGAGTAAATAATTATGGAAATAGAAAAATGTCCGATATGTAATTCAAAGCAGCTGTCATTTTTTTTGATGAAAAATGATTGTGATTTTTCAAAATGCCGAGATTGCGGGTTAGTTTTTATGAATCCTCAGCCTACCGTAGAAGGGTTGGTTAACGACTTTTTAACGGAAAAATGCGGGTATCATTCGAAGTTAAATAAAGATTTAACAAAAATTAAAAAACACAGAAACTTTTTTGTTGGAATTATTGATAAATTGATTAAAATGGGAGCCCGGGGAAACTTATTAGATGTGGGCTGCTCCAATGGAGAATTAATGTTTTTAGCCAAGGAAAATGGGTTTGATGTCTATGGGGTGGAAGTCAATAAAGATACGGCAAAAATTGCTGTTAATAATGGGTTGAATGTTTTTTTGGGCACATTGCAAGAAGCCAATTTTCAGAGTGATTATTTTTCTGTGATATGCTTGATGGGAGTAGTTGAGGATATTCCAGACATCCCCCCTCTGTTAAAAGAATGCCATAGAATTTTGAAAAAAGGAGGGACAATAGTTATTTCTACGCCCAACTTAGATTGTTTTTGGGCGAGGGCAACCGAAAAACTTAATAAATGGTTTAAATTTCCTTGGTCGGTGATAATACCTTATTATCGTTTGTTTGTTTTTTCTGATTCTAACTTAAGAAATTTGCTTTTAAAATTAAGATTTAAGATTAAAAAAATTGATTATCCTCTATTTCCACTAAAACACGAACTTGCGGCTACTGGCTTGTTCGCAAAATTTAAAAAGAAAAAATCTATTGGTGCGCTATCATATATGATCTCGGTTTTTTCAGCATACAGCCTTGTGTATTTTATAAATTTTTTATCACGTCCGATTTTAAACAAAGATTTTAAGATGGTATTTTTCGCTGAAAAATAATAAATTAATGAAAGACCTTTTAGTTTCGATAATTTTACCTACTCATAATAGAGAAAAAACTGTTACAAGGGCGCTTAACAGTCTTTTTGAGCAAACATACAAAAATATAGAGATTATAATTATCAATGACGCTTCGACAGATGATACGGGTAAAATTATCTCTAAGTTCAGTAAAAAAGATACAAGGATAGTTATTTTAAACAATGAAACAGGATTGGGCTTGGCCGAAAGTTTGAATAAGGGAATCAAAAGGGCTACCGGCAAGTATATTGCCAGATTGGATGACGATGATTTTTGGTGCGATAAAATGAAATTAGAAAAGCAAGTAGATTTTTTAGAGAAGAATAAAGAGTATGTTTTGGTTGGTGGTGGAGCGAAGAAAATAGACAAGAATGGAAAAGAGTTGTCGAAGTATTTGCTACCGGAAAGAGACGAAGATATCAAAAAGGAAATTCTAATCAGTAATGTATTGGTTCATATCGCGGTTCTTTTTAGGAAAGAAGCTTGGGAAAAAGTTGGGGGCTATGATAAAAAGTTTGATGGAATAGAGGACTGGGAACTCTGGCTTAGAATGGGAACAATTGGTAAGTTTTACAATCTGCAGCAATTTTTTGTTTGTTATTCTGGTCATCAATACAAAAATCCTAGTTATTTCGATAGAAGCCATAAAAGATTAGAAATGTTGAAACTTGTTATCAAAATGAAAAAGAGTCATCGTAATCATTATCCAGGATATAGAAAGGCCATTCTATTTTGTTGGGTCGCTTATTGCTATTCTTTCCAGCCGTTTAAAGATGTGCTGTTGCCATTAACGCTTATGATCAGAAAATTATTTTTTGGCGTTCCGCCATACAAATATCATTAAATATGGATATAATTATTGTTTGCCATACCGAATTTGGATTTGTTTCTCCGAAAAAACATATTATTTATGACAAAAATTTTATTCCTGGAGTAAAAGACGGCGTTTTAAACTTGCTGAAACTTGCCGATAAACATAACGCTAAGATAAGCTTTGCGTTATGTCCTGAAACTGCGCCATATTTCCCTAAAAAAATAAATCATGAAATTGGGTTGCATATTCATCCCGGATGGCAGGAAGTTTCTTTCAATGGATTCAAATGGTTTTCGGGAGATAGATATTTAAGGGAAAAGTGCAAACCGACCATAAATTCTAATTTTTTGAAAGATTTTTCGTATTCGGAACAACTTGAAATGATAAGGAATGGGAAGGAATGTTTGTTCTCAAAATTTAGTAAAGAACCAAAGTTTTTTGTTCCGGGCAGATGGTCTTTTAACAACGATACAGCAAAAGCATTAGTAGACGCCGGCTTCAATTGCGTTCCGTCAATCTTCGTCGGTTCAAAAACAGATTATTCCTCGCATAACCACCCGAGAATCCGCCTTCCTTATTTTCCAGATAAAGAAAATTTGCAAAAAAGGGGCAGTATGCCGATTTTATTTGTGCCTGTTTCAATGACTATTTTTGGAGGCGCGGCAAGTCCGGAGGGAGCCATCCTATATGGATTTGGTTGGCTGAAAGCGTGTTTTTTAGAATATTTTAATCAAGGTGTCCCTCTATTCCATCTTTATTTGCATTCACCTTCGATGACAGATCCTTATTACACTTCAATCATGGATAACTTTTTAACTTTTGTGTCAAAGAAAAAAGATGTCAATTTTAAGTTTGTATCAGAAATTAAAGAATATCCGGAAATAAAAGTTCGTACAAACATATGGCCATATATTGTAAGGATTAATAAGCAACTTTTAAAGACATTTTTAAATAAATATTTAATTTTGAGGTGATAATAATTTTTTACATTGATATAAGATGCTTTTAAATAGCAATCAAAAAATAAAAATATGCCATGTTGCCAGCGCCGACATGACTATAAAATTCTTGCTGTTCCCTCAGCTGAAATTTTTGCAACAGCAAGGCTACGATGTCCATGTCGTTTGCTCCAAGGGCAATTGGAAAAATGACATAGAAGCCCAGGGAATCAAGGTAAAGAACATAAGGATAAGAAGGAGAATAACCCCTTTTTCTGATTTGGTTTCTCTTTTTCAATTGTTTTTGTATTTTAAAAAAGAAAAGTTCCAGATAGTGCACACCCATACTCCTAAGCCTGGCCTGCTCGGGCAGTTAGCCGCCAGGATAGCTGGAATCCCGATTGTAATAAACACTGTTCACGGATTGTATTTCTCAGATAAAACCCCGTATTGCAAGCGCAACTTTTATACTTTTATCGAGAAGGTCGCAGGCCGCTGTTCCAGCCTGATTTTTTCGCAGAACAGGCAGGACATGGACACGATTATAACCAAAAAAATAGCTGATGCCGAGAAGATAAGATATCTGGGGAATGGAACAGATATCCAAAAATTCAATTCCAAAAGATTTTCAGAGGATTTCATAAATAACAAAAAACTGGAGATGGGATTAAATCCGAAATTTAAAATTGTCGGAACAGCCGGCAGACTGGTCCAGGAAAAAGGATACTTTGATCTGTTCTCCGCTTTTAAAAAAGTTCTGGAAAAGTTTCCTGAGACCATGCTTCTGGTCATCGGACCGGAAGATCGGGAAAAAGGAGATGCCTTTAGTCCGGAAATCGTCAGAGATTACGGCATTGAAAACAATGTAATATTTTTGGGAGAAAGAACTGACATCGATGAATTGTATTCTTTAATGGATGTCTTTATCCTGGCCTCCTGGCGCGAGGGGTTTCCGAGAACCGTGATTGAAGCAATGGCCATGGAGAGGCCGATAATAACCACGGATATCAGGGGATGCAAAGAAGCCATCGACAATAATAAAAACGGAATCCTGATCCCTCCGAAAACTCCGAAGAAACTGGCAGAAGCCATAATCTTTATGCTGACAAATACCTCCGAGGCGGAGAGGATGGCAAAGAATGCGAGAGGGAAGGCCAAGAAAGAATTCAATGAAGAGCTGGTTTTTTCAAAAATAAAAGAACAATATCTGAGACTTTCGGATAAAAGAATAAAAATTTGCCACGTAGCAACAGTTGATATTACAGTCAGGTTCATACTCTGGGATCTTATTAAATTCTTGAAAAGAGAGGATTACGATGTTTCCATCGTCTGTTCGCAGGGCAAATGGATGGGATTTTTTAAAGAAGGAGGCTTTCCTGTCCATAATATTAAAATGCTGAGGCGCATCAGCCCCGTTGCGGATTTGATGCCTCTGATAAAGCTGTATTTTCTTTTTAGAAAAGAAAGATTTGACATAGTGCATACTCACACTCCCAAGGCCGGGTTCTTGGGAAGAATAGCCGCCAGATTAGCAGGAGTTCCCGTAGTGGTCCATAGTTCCCACGGTTTTCATACGGGTATAAAAATAGATCCTATTGTGAGGATGGCGATACTGTCTGCTGAAAAAGTCGCCTCGTATTTTTGCGATATGGTTACTTTCTTAAATAAGGAAGACGTCGAATTCGCAATTAAAAAAAGAATTGTAAGTCCTGAAAAGATCAAGTTTTTGACCTATGGCATAGACATAGAGCGCTTCGATATTTCAAGGTTTGGCCAGAATTTCACCCATAACAAAAAAAAGGAGCTGGGCCTTGAGAATAAAAGAATAATAGGGATGGTGGGCCGGTTCGTTGGGGAAAAAGGATACTCAGACCTTTTTGAGGCTTTTAAAATAGTGAAGGCAAAAGAGCCCGACGTAGCTCTGCTTCTGGTCGCGCCTCCAGATAAAGCCAAAGATGATGCTCTGGATTATTCTATTCTGAAAGATTACGGAATCGAAAAAGATACAGTTATTTTGGGTAGCAAAGGAGAAATAGATAATATGGAAGAAGTCTATTCTTTAATGGATATTTTTGTCCTGCCTTCTTACCGGGAAGGGCTTCCCTATAGCATCATGGAAGCATCTTCATCAAGCAAGCCGGTGATCGCTACGGATATCAGGGGATGCCGTGACTCTGTGGAAAATGGGGTAACCGGCATATTGGTGCCCCTAAAAAATCCTGGGAAATTGTCTGATGCGATAGTCCGCCTTCTTTCAAATCCGGATGAAATGAAAAAGATGGCCCAAGCAGGCAGAAAAAAAGCTGAAAAAGATTTTGATGAAAGGATATTCTTTGATAAAATGGAGAAAGAGTACGACGGTTTAATCAAGAAAAAATTAAAACGATGGGGCAGCTAATTTTAAAACGGCTATTCGATTTTTTAATAGCAGTTGCAGGATTGATAATCTTGTTTCCGTTTTTTTTAATAATCGCTGTTTTGATAAAGATGGATTCCAGCGGGCCGGTGTTTTTCAGGCAGGAGAGAATAGGTAAAGACGGAAAACCATTTTATCCCTTTAAGTTTAGGACAATGGTGGATGGGGCGGCAAACAAGGGTCTGGGCCATACTGTTTCGGAAAATGATGAAAGGATAACAAGGGTTGGAAAATTCCTAAGAAAGTGGGCCATAGACGAATTTCCTCAGCTGATCAATGTTTTAAAAGGGGAAATGAGCCTGGTCGGGCCTCGCCCCACGCTGCGCTATCAGGTGGAAAAGTATAACAATTTTGAAAAAAAACGGTTGTTGGTAAAGCCGGGATTGGCCGGCTGGGCCTTGATTCATGGCAGAAATGCTTTAAGCTGGGAAGATAGGATAAAATATGATGTCTGGTATGTTGAACACTGGTCTCTGTGGTTAGACATTAAGATAATATTCAGGACATTTTATTTGATTTTTATTAAACAAGAGGGAGTTTACGGCAAAGGAGGCGTAAACGACCCCTTTAAATAATTTTATGGAAAAAAGATTTAAAAATTGGAAGAAGCCGCAGATCAAAGAAGGCAAACTGACAAAATACAACTGGCTGGTACAGGGGGTTAAGGGTCTGGAGATAGGCAAGGAAGTGGACATCGGAACCTTTGCGTATATAAATGCTGAGGCCGGAGTTGTGCTGGAGGATAATGTCCAGCTGGGAGGCGGGGTAAAAATATATTCTGTTTCTACTATCGACAATAAACGAGGCCTGGTTATTCTGAAAAAGAATTGCAGGATAGGAGCCAACTCCGTTATTATGCCGGGCGTAACAATCGGCGAGAATTCGATTGTCGGAGCATTAAGTTTTGTCAACAAAGACGTGCCGGCC
>CAYVRE010000006.1:7623-25141 GCA_964453095.1 uncultured Candidatus Saccharibacteria bacterium | reverse complement strand
CTGGTTGTTATGTATTTTTTTTCCACTTGATTTATTTTTTAAAATCGAATAGGGTATTATAACATGGATACAGAACAGGCAAAACAATTTATCAGCCAGGCAAAAAATATATACATTATACCGGATAATAAGAGCCGGGAAGCTATTGTTTGCGCTTTGGCTCTTTTTTATACTTTAAAAGAATTAGATAAGAATGTAAACCTGCTGGAAGAAGACTCCCCCGAGGCTCTTAAGTTCTTGCTGCCCTCTTTGGATTTTATAACCATACCTAAAAACTTTGTGATTTCAGTGCCCAGCAAGGTGGCCGAGATTTCCCAGATATATTATGAAAAGAACGATGATAATCTAAAGATACATCTCACCGTCAACAAGGGGAATATAAAAAAAGAAGGCCTGTCCTTCTATTTTTCGGAGCCCAAGCCTGATTTGCTCATAACTTTCGGCATAGAAGACCTGGCAGCCGAGCTGCAGGGCCGGCTTAATCCCTATGGCTTTTTGCTCGATTCGCCTGTTTTGAATATTGACAATAGGCAAAACAATAAAAAATTTGGTAGAATAAACTTAGTAGAGGACAAACCCATGGCCGAGCTCTCAATCAGCCTGATAAAAGCGCTGGGAGAAAACCTGGTTAAAGAAAAAGCTGCCGCCTGTTTATTGTCCGGCCTTGTGCTTTATACTGAAAACTTTAAGAACAAAGTAACGGCCGACATATTCGAGATTGCAGGCAAGCTGATGAAAATAGGGGCGGATATAAAAGAGATAACAGATAATATTTATAAATAAATCTTAAAAATAAATATAATGGAAGAAACAAAAAAGCTATTGGGCTCCGTAACAATTTCTTCGAAGGTGATTGAAGAAGTTAAAGGGTCGGTGAAAAACATCGGAGATTTCAAAAAAAAGATAGAGGAGTATACGACCCAGAACGTCACAGAACTCCTGGACGTTATTTTATTCGGAGCAATTATTCTTGACGGTTCGGACATACACATAGAGCCGCAAGAGAAAGAAGCAAAATTAAGATTAAGATTAGACGGCATCTTACAGGATGTTGTTTTTTTTGAACACGACGCTTACCACCACCTGCTTTCGCGCCTCAAACTTCTTTCAAAGCTTAAGTTAAATATAACTGACAAGCCCCAGGACGGCAGATATACTATAGAAGTGGAGAACACTCTGATTGAGGTGAGAACTTCCAGCCTGCCGGCTGAATACGGCGAATCGATTGTAATGAGAATCTTAAACCCCAAAAGCTTAATCGCTTTGGACGACCTGGGTTTAAGAGACGACCTTTATAAAACATTTCAAAAAGAAATCCAAAAACCCAACGGAATGATAATCGTCACCGGTCCTACCGGCTCCGGAAAAACCACCACTCTTTATGCTTTTTTGAAAAAGATACAAAACCCGGAAATAAAAATCATTACCATTGAAGACCCGATTGAATATCACTTAAAGGGCATTTCTCAAACACAGGTAACGCCGGAAAAAGGATATGATTTTTCAGACGGACTGCGCTCAATTGTAAGGCAGGACCCTGATGTGATATTGGTCGGAGAAATCAGAGATCTGGAAACCGCCAAGATCGCCCTACAGGCGGCGCTTACCGGACATTTGGTTTTGTCCACCTTGCACACCAATGATGCGGCGGGAACTATCCCGCGTCTCGTGGACCTTGGCGCTGACCCTTCTTCAATTGCCTCCGGCTTAAAAATGGCTGTTGCTCAGCGGCTGCTAAGAAAGGTCTGTAAAAAATGCTCCAGCAAAATAAAACCGACAGCCAAAGAGCTGGCGGAAATAAAAAAGGGGCTGAAAGGATTGCCCTCCTATGTCAAACTGCCGGATTTAGACAAAATACAGGTTGCCAAAGCCAAAGAAGGCGGCTGCGAGGCCTGCAATTTTACCGGCTACAAGGGCAGACAGGGATTGTTTGAAGCTTTTTTGGTTGATTCTGAAATGGAAAAGTTTATTCTAACCAATCCGCCAGTTTCATCAATCAGAGAGTTAGCTATAAAAAAAGGAATGGTAACCATGTACCAGTCCGGTTTAATTGATGTTGCATTGGGAGAAACAACCATAGAAGAAGTGTTGAGAGTTGTCGAAGCCGAAGAAGACAACTAAAAAGCGGCTCTGGAGTTGGAGGCGTTTTATGTCTGGGACATAAACAAAGATTTATCCGAGGAATAATCGAGCCGGAGCAAGATTACCCGAAAGCTGGGATAAATCCAAATAAACCTCCAACTCCAGAGCCGCTTACTTTCAATGGCTTTCAATATTTTTGATTATATCATTATATCCCTCTTATGTCAAGCATACTAACAGAGAAACCCAATAAGGAAGATGAGGCTCTGGATTCCTCTTTAAGGCCGAAAAACTGGTCTGATTATGTTGGTCAGGATAAAATCAAAGAAAACATACAGATAATTATAACCGCAGCCAAGCAAAGAAGCCAGGTCCCTGACCATTTGTTGTTTTACGGCAACTCCGGACTGGGAAAAACAACCCTGGCTAATTTAGTTGCCTTGGAAATGGGAAAAGAGATAAGAATAACTTCCGGCCCGGCAATCGAAAGAGCCGGTGATTTGGCTGCTATTCTGACCAATCTGGCCGAAGGCGACGTTTTATTTATTGATGAAGTACACCGGCTAAGCAACACCATTGAAGAATATCTTTATCCGGCCATGGAGGATTATAAGCTGAACTTGATATTGGGCAAAGGGCCTATGGCCAGAACCATGGAATTAAAACTGCCTAAATTCACCATAATCGGAGCCACCACAAGGCCCGGGCTGTTGTCCGCGCCTTTGAGAAACCGCTTCGGCGCCACTTTCCAACTTAATTTTTACACGCAGGAAGATATTAAAAAAATAATAGAAAGGTCAGCTAAGATTTTAAGCATAATGATAGAGCCGGAGGCCATAGAAATAATTGCCAAGAGAAGCCGCTTCACCCCAAGGGTTGCCAACCGTTTATTAAAAAGAGCCCGTGACTTTGCTGAAGTTAAAGGCAACGGAATAATAACAAAAGGAACGGCGCTATCTGCCCTGAATTTTTTAGAGGTAGACGAAGCAGGATTAGAACCGGGAGATAAAAAAATACTCTTGGCCCTGATAGAAAAGTTTAATGGCGGGCCTGTCGGCCTGCAATCGCTGGCAGCAGCAGCCATGGAAGAAGAAGACACAATTTTAGACATATACGAGCCTTATCTGATGCAGACCGGCTTCATCGAGCGCACCCCCAGGGGCAGGATTGCCTCAATTATGGCCTATGAGCATCTGGGCATAAAGCCTAAAAACAGCCAGAGCCAGCTGATATAACATATACCGACGCATAGT
Source organism: uncultured Candidatus Saccharibacteria bacterium (assembly GCA_964453095.1). Classification (GTDB taxonomy): domain Bacteria; phylum Patescibacteriota; class Minisyncoccia; order Minisyncoccales; family Staskawiczbacteraceae; genus XYD1-FULL-39-28. Next base: position 21,806 of record CAYVRE010000006.1, on the reverse strand, counting down.
CGGTTTTTTGTTATTTGTTGTATAATAAATGTAATGGAAAAAACTTTAAGATATATTCTTTCTGGCTTTGTGTTGCTCATCGGCCTAAGTATTGGTTTATTTCTTCTGACAAAAACTGAAAACAGCTTATGGAAAGCGCAACTCTCAATGCCGACGACTTACTATATAGACAATGCTACAGGCAATGATGCCAACACCGGCACGTCAACCGATCAAGCATGGAAAACCATTGCCAAGGTAAATAATTCTACTTTCCTGCCGGGAGATCAGATATTATTCAAGCGCGGAGGAGTTTGGCGGGAACAGCTATCAATTCCTTCTTCAGGATTGCCCGGATCTAATATTGTTTTTGGCGCCTATGGGACAGGGGTCAATCCCATTATCACCGGCGCGAATACCATTAGTAATTGGACACTATCCAGCGGCAACATTTACGTTGCCGATGTGGGAGCTCTAACTACTCCCAATCAACTTTATATCGATGGAGTATATTATGACATTGCTCATTATCCAAACAGCGGATATTTGTTAGCTACTGCAAACTCTCCGGAAGATAACTCTATAATTGATTCTAATCTTAATCTTTCAGGGGAACAAATTGTAGGAGCGACCGTTGTGGCAAGACCAATCACATGGTTTTTGTATAGCTATATAGCAACTGCATATAATTCTACAACGCACAAAATAACCCTGAATCGTTCATTTTATGTTCCCATGAAAGCCGGCCTTGGCTTTTATCTCCAAAACAAGCTTTGGATGTTAGACTCGGCAAAAGAATGGTACTACGATTCAGTAGCCGGCAAGATTTATCTTTGGACTGCGAGCGGAGACAATCCAAACAGCCACACAGTTGAAGTTTCCAGCCGGCAATATGGAATTTTTAATTCAGGTAAAAATTATATAACAATTAAAGATTTGACAGTTAGCAATGCTATCCAAAATAATATTAATTTCAATAATGCCAACGGGATAAACGCGAGCAATCTTAATATATCAGGAGGCTTAAACGGAATGTATTTTACTGGCATTTCAAATTCCTCCATAAATAATAATTCTGTACAGAATACTTTAGCAAATGGAATACAGGTGGATAAAGTAAATAATAATATTGATATTTCAAATAATATTGTGAATAACGCGGGCAATACCGGATCAATGCCCCACAATTCTATTGCCGGCATTGTAGCTGCCGGCCAATCAATAAATATAAAAAATAATACAGTCACTAATAGCGGGTATATTGGCATTGACTTTGGCGGAAGCTCGGTGACTGTTCAAAATAATAAAATAGACAGGTCATGCCTTGTGCTCGATGATTGTGGCGGAATTTATACCAGCGGAGGGGGAAATAATACTATTATTGGCAACACCGTTACTAACTCAATCGGACATAATCCTCCTACAGATGGATCGGGCGTGGGGATCTACTTAGATTCTTTGACGCATAATACTAGCGTACTCAACAACACTGTAAGCAACACAGATTATGGCATTTATATTCACACCGGTTGGGACAATACTGTCACTGGCAATTCTGTTTATAATTCAAGAATTTCTGGTTTACTGCTGAACGAGAGCGGGTCTTCGTGCGGTTCTACTGCATGCACGCCCGGGACTGCCCACAATAATGTAGTTGCCGAAAATATATTTGAGGCAATCGGGACCGAGGCAACAGCTAAATATTACAGCGATATTGTAGGAAGCAATACAAACTTCGGCTCCTTAAGTAATAACAAATATTGTCATCCAAATACAAACAATGTTGTTTTTGCTTATTCTAATCCGGGAACAGGGTTTATCTACACGCACTATACTCTTTCTGCCTGGCAGAATACATCGGGACAGGATATAACTTCTACGGATACAAAATCCTCCTGCTCCGGCGAAAATCCTCCTCCGCCAATTGTAATTTGCACCCCAAACTGGTCCTGCGGATCATGGAGCACATGCGCCGACAGCCAGCAGGCGCGGACCTGCACTGATTCAAATGATTGCGGCGTAACAACCGGCAGACCAGCAACCAGCCAGTCGTGCACAAATGCGTGCTCGCCAGACTGGTCATGCGGTTCGTGGACAACCTGCGCCGACAGCCGGCAGACAAGAACCTGCACTGACTCAAATAGTTGCGGCACAACAGTCGGCAGACCAGCGACTAGCCAGTCGTGCACAAACCCAACACCGCCCGCTGCTGAACCTGACATTGTTCCAACTGCGCCCAAAAGAAATTCATATTGTAACTCTAACTGGCAATGCTATGACCAAGGTACTTGTGAAAACTCCAAACAAGTCAAAAAGTGCGTCGATCTTAATAAATGTTCGGTATCAAAGATAATCAAGGTATCTTGTGGTTCGGAAACAGCGACTCGATTAAGTCCTGCGCTTGTTATAGAAAACGAAACACCTTCGGGCTCTGCTTTTTTTGCGCCCGAAAACGAGCTAAACTTTTTTGATTTTTTGATTGATGCTATTAAAAGATTTTTTCTAGCCATTTTTTAAAATAGCCAGAGCCAGCTCATATAAAAATGTTGTTAGAAAATTTGAAACTCGGGGCTTGACTAATTAAGATAAAGGTGATAACAAAAAGATGCTATCACTTTTGTTTCCCTATCAAGGATAAGGAGAAAAAAAATGGATCCTGTTTCTTGGCAAAGAGCCGAAAAAGCGGCAGAGGTTTCAAGACCTAAGCTTCTCAATACGATTATTGCTGCTCAAAGAGACAAGAGAAAGTTTCTGCCAGAACATGGCCAAGTATTGCTAAAATACAAATGTGTGCGGTGCGGTGCGACTTGGTCGCGACTAAAAATCGATGCAGATGCCCGGTGCCCAATGGCTGCATGCAGTGGCTCATTTTTAACTAAACTACAGAGATGGTTAAAGGGGGAGCAAATCCGCAGTCATGGAATAATAACCCACAGCGAAGTGCTTGAGGGCGAATCACCTTATATCTAGCCTTCTGTTAATTCGATACAAACCCGGGATTAATTTCTCGGGTTCTTTTTTTTGTCTTTATTAGCGAGGAGTAGCCAGACAAGGAAAGCATCTACTTGTTTTTGATTTTTAATATAATACTTGGCCCCGCTGTTTTTCTTTTTACCGACCCGTATGGTTATTGTCCTCTGAGACATTTTAAAAACATCTTCGTCGGTTGTGTCGTCTCCGACATAAACGGGCAGAAGATGCTTTTTTTGTTTCAGCTGCAAGTGCCGAGAAATGAATTTAACAAAATGTCCTTTGTTCCAATTTAATCTGGGGCGCAGTTCAAAAACCTTTTTACCTTCAACCAGCATTAAGTCTTTTTGATTTAAAGATTTAATGATTTCTCTTGCTTCTTTTTTAAATCCCGCCAGCTGAGATTGTTTAACCTTGCGATAATGAATCGCCAGGGATATCCGCTTGTCTTCTAAAAACATGCCGGGATATTTGGGCAAGATTTTTTTAAAATGATTTATGGCCAGCGCTAATTGGCGCCTTGCCCCTTCTGATACTCCGGCGCAATAATATTGCTTTCCAATTTGCCATTCCAGGCCATGGCTGCCCGCATAAATCAAACCCTTGATTCCCATCTTTTTTTTAATATCAGCAAGCGCCCGGCCGCTGACTATTACCACGGGGAAACGGCTAAGGCAGTTTTTGATCTCTTGCTTTGTTTTTTCAGGCAGGCGGGCTCTGCCGGGAACTTGCGCAATAGGAGAAAGGGTGCCGTCAAAATCCAAAATTAAAATGCTGCCGCCGGCTTTTTCAATCTCTTTTTTTATAGCGGGCAGATTTTGATTTAGATATTTCATAAATTACCCTACGCCGGCCACGGCTTTAATAAGTTCGGCTGACCAGCGGTAAACATTATAATTCTTGACGCTATCTCTCATCTTTTTCATGCGGCGATGCTGTTCAGGCCGGGGCATTGATAAGGCCGCATGAATGGCTTTGGCTGTTTGTTCGGCGCTATAGGGGTTGATGATCAATGAATCTTTTAAATCGCGCGAAGCTCCTGTGAATTGGCTTAATATCAGCACGCCAGCTTCATCATTTCTTGCTGCTACAAACTCTTTGGCCACCAAATTCATTCCGTCATGCAAAGAAGTGACCAGGCAAAAATTAGCCAGCCGGTATAAAGGATAAATCTCTTCGTGCGTATGGTGTTGTTTTAATAAAACAATGGGCTGCCAGCCATCGCTTTTAAATTTCTGATTTATCTTTTCCGCTTCACGGGTAACGTCTTCGTCAAATTCACGATATTTTTCAACACCTTGGCGGCTGGGCGGAGCTATCTGTAAAAAAGTAAACTGTTTTTTATAGGCCGGATAGGCATCAAGAAAAAAGTCTATTCCCTTAAAGCGCTCTAAAATACCTTTGGTGTAATCCAGGCGGTCGACACCCAGCCCCAGGTATTTAGTTTTTATACCCAGCTTGTCCAAAATCTTTTTTCCTAATTCCAAATCAGTTGTCTGCCCTTCTCCGCTGGTAAAAGGAATGCTGATGGGAAAAGACTTAACATTGGTCAGATGATTGTTGCGGGTTATCGTAAACTGCTCCAAATCGATCAGCGACTCCACTTCTGTACTGATTGTATCTATAAAATTATTGCCGTAGAGCTGGGTATGGAAGCCGACCACATCTGCGCCCAGCATGCCCTCCAGAATTTCCTTGCGCCATGGACAGATACTAAATGATTCGGCGCTAGGCCACGGAATGTGCCAGAACAAACCGATCTGGGCGTCGGGACGGATCTTTTTAATCATTTTAGGCAAAAGCGCAAAATGGAAATCCTGTATAAGTATCAGTGGCTGCTTAACTTCTTTTATCTCAGCCAAAAGACTCTGAGCAAACTTATTATTAACTATTTTATACTCTTCCCAATCCTCTTTTCTGAATATGGGGCGGTTGTGGGCCATATGGCACAGGGGCCACAAAGCTTCATTGGAAAATCCCAGGTAATAACCTTTTTCATTTTTTTCTGTAAGCCAGATGCGTTTTAATGTATATTTCGGATCGTCGGGCGGAACCTGTATCTTATCTTGGCTGTCTACGGTTATTTTATCCGCGCTGCCGCTTCCGTGGGCCAACCATAATCCGCCGCAGGCTTCCATCAACGGCTCAATGGCCGTAACCATCCCGCTGGCCGGTATTTTGTAGCTTATCTCATTTTTAACCTTTTCGTGGACAAAGGGCTCCCGGCTGGAAACCGTAAATATTGTTTTTTCCTTTAAATAGGCTTTGGCAAATTCTTTTAAGCGCTCTTCTGTCCATGGCGTATCGATTTTTTCCAGGCGCAAACGAGCCTCTTCGCTGGCAACTGACCGAGCATGCCTAAGGCTTCTGGACATTTTAGAAATCTCGTTAGCCAGGGGTTTGAAAAACCAATGTTCTTTTACTAAATTTGTTTCCTGGCCGGACACAGTGGCGCGCCCGGATCTGACTGAAGATATAAGGGCGGCTATCGGCTTCAGAATTATCCACTTTAATATCAATAATCCAATCAATGAAAAGAGAATAACTTGGACCAGCAGCCTGATCAGGTTATTCTGCCAAATCTGGTTTATGCTGGCATCGATATAGTCGGCTCTCTGCAAAACTGCCAATGACCCTATCACTCCGCCGTCTTCATTATGGAGCGGTTCGGCAAAAACATAAACCTTGTTGTCTTGAGCTTTATTAAAGTCTCCCAATGATTTATCTGAGTCCATAGCCAGATTGGAAACAGAGGCATCAGCTGTCATTTCCTCGGGCAAGCCGGCTGAAACCGCCACTATTTCTCCTTTGTTATCGTAAACAACAATGCCGATAAGGCGTTCTCGGTTGGCAAACTTGTCTACAACTTTTTGCAGTTTATCGTTGGAGTTTACCAAATAGTAGGGCTCTATGGATTCCTTCAAGCTGTCTGCCAATAATTGGGTGCGTTTTTCTATATCAACCACCAATGATTTCTTTTCCTGCTGTGTCTGTTGTATCGTAAAAGCAAAAATCACTATGCTGGCCAAGATAGCCACCCCGGCGACGATTGTTAGAAATTGTTTCATAATAAATTGATATTATCAAAAAACGGTCTCTTTTTCAATAAGGATACGGTTAAAAAAATCCCTGCAATAATCAGGTTTTTTGGTATATAATAGACATAATGAAAAGGTTTTTGTTTTTATCTCTGGCTTTTTTATTCCTCCCTCTTTTTGTTCTGGCAGCAGACAGAGTGGAAATTAACACGGCCTCGCTGGAACAATTGGATGAAATAATTGGGATAGGGCCTGCGCTGGGCCAGAGAATAATAGATGCCCGGCCGTTTTCTTCAGTTGATGATTTGCTCAGAGTAAGCGGAATCGGAGAAAAAACCCTGCAAAAGATCAAAGACCAGGGCCTATCCTATGTTAAAAACAGCGCAGGAGAAGAAGCCTCGATGGCAGAGGAAACAACAACTACAGAGCCAATTGAAGCGATAAATGAACAACCGGCAGAAGCCCCTGCGATAACCTATCCGACAGGAGTAGTTATCAATGAAATTTTGCCCAACCCCGAAGGCCCGGATGAAACGATGGAATGGATTGAGATATATAACCAAAATGATTTCGAAGTTGATTTGGCTGGATGGAAAATTGAAGATACAGAAGGAACAAAAACAAAATACATTTTCCCTGACAACGCTAAAATATCCGGCTACGGCTATCTGCTTTTAAAAAGGCTTGAGACAAAGATAACTTTAAACAACTCCGGAGACGGCCTGAATCTCTTTCAGCCGGATGACAAAATTATTGATTTTTTAGCATACAGCAAAGCCCCCATAAACCAATCTTACAGCAAGACAGCTTCAGGGTGGCAGTGGAGCGAGGCTTTGACCCCGGCGACAAAGAATATAATACCAAGCTTGCCTAATCTTGAAAAATCTGGTAATAGTAATAAAATTGAGGTGGGGACAGCGGCTGTGATGCAAAGTATAAGTCAAAAAGGAACCGCAGGGTATCCTAAAACTAAAAATCCTTGGTTTCTATTTCTCACAGCTCTGGCAATAACCATGATTTCTGCCGCAATCGTATTGTTTATTAAACTAAAAATAAGAAAAAACAATGTCAGGACATAGTCATGCAAAAACAGTTATGGCCACAAAAATGGCCAATGCTGCAAAAAAAGGAAAAATATATTCTAAATATGGCAGACTGATTACAATAGCCGTAAAAGATGGTGGCGGTTCTGGAGATCCGTCAAAAAATTCTAAACTCAAGGCAACAATAGAGCAAGCCAAGGCTATGGACATGCCTAAAGAAAATATCGAAAGGGCAATTAAAAGAGGCACCGGCGAGTTGGCCGGTGAAGCGCTTGAAGAAATTTCTGTTGAAGGATTTGGGCCGGGCGGAATTGCCTTGATAATTGACGGCATTACAGATAACTCAAATAGAGCTTTAGGCGAGATAAAATCCATATTAAACCAAAATAACGGCAAAATGGCCGGCGAAGGAGCTGTAAGATGGATGTTTGACAGAAAGGGATCTATTACTGTAAAAGCAGACGACAAAACCAAGGAAGATCTGGAATTGTTGGCCATAGAGCTGGGAGCTGACGATGTCTACTGGCATGATGATGTTTTGGATATTTACACAAAACCCGAAGATTTGGAAAAAGTAAAAAAAGCGCTAGAAGAAAAGCAGATTAAAATTGAATCTGCTTCCCTGGAGCATGTCGCTAAGGAAGAAGTCGAGCTTTCGGAAAGAGAAAAAGAACAGGCGCAGAGGCTTTTTGAAGCGCTGGACGAAAACGACGCCGTTAACGACATCTATTCAAATTTGAAAAATTAAATATTCTCTTAATGATAATCATCGGGATAGACCCCGGGTCTGTAATTGTGGGATATTCTATTATCAAAAAAAATAAAGACCGAAGTCTAGAGGTTATTGATTTTGGGTGCATAATCACTGATAAGTTTGCAACTACCGGAGAAAGGTTAAAAAAAATACACAAAGATATAGAGGCGCTTATAAAAAAGCACCAGCCGCAGATAATATCTATCGAAACGCTGTTTTTCTTCAAAAACCTAAAAACCGTCATGCCCGTAAGCCAGACCAAAGGCGTCATATTATTAGCGGCTGCTCAGAAGAAAGTGCCTGTTTATGAGTTTACCCCTTTGCAGATGAAGATGGCTATTGCCGGCTATGGCAGGGCGGAAAAAAAGCAAGTGCAGGAAATGATAAAAAAAACAGTCGACCTAAGCAGCTTTGATTTAAAAAAAAATAATAGAAAAAAAGATGATGCTTTTGATGCTATAGGAATGGCCATCTGCGCCTCATTAAAATGCTATTAGGGCGGTTGTGGAGAAACCGGTGTTGACAATAATTTATGAAAAAATATAATAAGGTTAAATATATACATAAGTATTAATAAAATTAACAAAATAAAAAATGGAAGAGGAATTTTTAACCAGGCTAATCAACGCAGAAGACGATTTCGATGACGATAATTGGGATGACGACGACACAGATGTCGACAAGAGCGAGGAAGAGACAACCGACGACGAAGAAGCAACCCCGGGCGAGGAAGAAGAATAAAAAAAACACCCGCTGTATACAAATAAAAGCTCCGCCTGCAAAACGGGGTTTTTATTTGCACCCCTTGTTTTTTGCCTTTTTTTCTGTAAATATTAAAGAATAATCGTAAAAACTTTATGAAAAAACATATTATAAAAAAGCTGACCCGATTTATAAAGAAGCTATCCAGCTTATCAAAGGACAAAAAGTGGAAAATAGCGCTTACAATAGGCAAGTACCTTGCTTTTTTGTTTTTGGCGGGATGCCTGCTTATCTTATTTCTCTTTTTCTATTACACATATGATCTGCCCCGGCCTGAAAAGTTCACCGAGACGCCGTTCATACAATCAACAAAAATATACGACAGAACTGGCAAAGTCGTTCTCTATGATATTTACGGTGAAGAAAAGAGAGAGCTTGTTTCTTTTGAAAAGATCTCGGACAATTTAAAACAGGCTATTTTAGCATCAGAGGATGCCAGATTTTACCAGCATGGCGGTATTGATTTCGAAGGAATATTGAGATCCATATTGATTGATTTGAAGCTGCAATCAGCCAGCCAGGGAGGATCCACAATAACGCAACAGCTTATCCGCTCTGTTTATCTAACCAGGCAGAAAAGCATAGCCAGAAAAATCAGGGAAATAGTTTTGAGCATAGAATTGGAAAGAAGATACTCAAAAGACCAGATTTTCAGCTGGTATCTAAATGAGGTTCCTTTCGGAGAAAACGCCTACGGAGCCGAGTCAGCCAGCCAGACATATTTTCATAAACCAGCCTCCGACCTTACCCTGGCAGAATCTGCTGTTTTGGCGGCCTTATTGCCAGCCCCAAGCTATTACTCTCCTTACGGCCTGCATAAAGCCGAACTGCTGCAAAAGAAAGACAATGTCTTAGAAAAGATGAAAAAGCTCGGATATATCACGGAAGACCAACTAAAAACAGCCAAAGAGGAAAAACTGGAATTTTCAGAAGAAAACACCACTATAAAAGCGCCGCACTTTGTAATGTATGTTAAAAAATATTTAGACGAGAAATACGGGTCAGACTATCTAAAAGAGAAAGGATTAAGGGTTTATACCACTCTGGACTGGGACCTCCAGGAATATGCGGAAAAAGTTGTTCAAGAGGCAGACAAGGCAAACATGGCTAAAAATGCCAACAACGCGGCCATGGTTGTTCTTGATCCAAAAACAGGCGAAATCTTGACGCTCATAGGGTCAAAAGATTATTTTAAAAAACCCTACCCGGCCGGCTGCGACGAAAAACTATCAGGAAAATGTCTGTTCGACCCGAAATTTGACGTGGCTACAATGGGGCTGCGGCAGCCAGGTTCAGCCTTTAAACCCTTTGTTTATGCCACTGCTTTTAAACAAGGATATACGCCGGACACAATTGTCTGGGATGTGAAGACAGAATTTAACCCCAACTGTAATCCGGACGGGAATCAAGAGGTAGACAGATATGGGTTAGCCTGTTACAACCCCCAAGACTATGACGGAAGCTACAGAGGCCCTATTTCTCTCCGCCGGGCGCTGTCAGGATCTTTAAACATCCCTTCCGTGAAGGTTCTTTATCTGGCTGGAATAAAAAATAGTATACAAACAGCCCAGGATTTCGGCATCACCACGTTAAATGAACCGGACCGCTACGGACTCTCTTTGGTATTGGGCGGAGGGGAGATAAAACTGCTTGAGTTGGCCTCTGCTTATGGAGTTTTTGCAACAGAGGGGATGCAAACACCTCCGGTAAGTATATTAAAGATAGAAGATAGCGATGGAAACATTCTTGAACAAAATAACAAGCAACCGACTAAGGTTTTAAACACGCAAATAGCCAGAGAAATAAACAGCATTTTGTCGGATAATAATGCCAGATCCCCTATCTTCGGCTCCAACTCCACCTTATACTTTCCAAACTACCAGGTGGCAGCTAAAACAGGCACAACACAAAGGCAAAACGATGGCTGGACGATGGGATATACGCCTTTTGCTGTTGTCGGAGCATGGGTTGGGAACAACGACAACTCTTCAACAAAAGATTTAGGTATTGGATTAGCCGCTCCGATATGGAGAAAGGTTATGGAAAAGCTGCTTACCTCACATGATAAAGAAAACTTTATCCAGCCAGACCCGGTAACAACCACTAACCCGGCTTTGATAGGACAATTACCATCGGGAGAATATAACTCCGTTCTGCACTATGTCGACAAAGACAACCCGACGGGACCTGCGCCATTAAACCCTTCTGCTGACCCGCAATATACAATGTGGCAGACAGGTATAAATAATTGGTTAACATCAACAGGCGCCTACCAGAGCCAATAAACATAAACAATACAAAAAACAGTCCCAACCTTGTGTCAGGACTGTTTTTTGTTAGGACATTAACCCTTTTTTAGGTTGATTTTATCGGCATCACTACATAGATATAGCTTGCGTCTCCTACTGGTTTTAATATGCACGGACCCTCCTCTTTGCTCAGATTAAAAATTATCTCAGAACTTTTAATATTTAACAACCCGTCTATTAAAAACTTATGATTGAAAGAAACCTCCATTGGCTCTCCCTCTATTTTGGCTGAAATAGTTGATTGGCTTTGTCCGATGTCCGGGTCCTGGGCAAATATTTCAACTTCTTTGTTTTGCAAATTGGCCGTGATCTTTATTTCATTAATCTTTCCCGAGAAAAGCGAAGCTGCTTTAACCTGGCTTAGAAATTCGTCTCTTTTCAAAACAATCTGCGTTTTGAACTTTTTAGGGATAATCTCTTCATAGTTGGGATATTCGCCCTCTATCAGCCGGGATATGACCTGGGCTTGCGGGTGAGCCACTTCTTTCATCGGCAATTCAAACATAACCTGGTTAGGAGAAAAGTATATTTTTACCTTTCCATCTTTTTCCCCCAGAATATTTATTATCTCCCTGGCTGGCTTTTGAGGGAGAATAAAAGAAACATCTTTTTTAACAGGGGTTTCCAATAGAATGTTTTTTTCTGCCAACCTAAAGCTGTCAGTGGCAACTATTTTAATGGAGTTTTTTGAAAAAATGAAATAAATACCTGAAATTTCTGGCCTGGCCTGTGAAACAGAGGCGACATCGACTATTTGCGCTAATCCCTGGCATAGTTTTTTGTTATCAACCTCTAAGTATTCTGAATCTTTAAACTCCGGAATCAGGGGAAACTCTTCCGGGTTAAAGCCCTGTATTTGGTTTTTAAAGCTTTTACACTCGACATACAGGCCCTGCTTTTTTTCTTCCAAAACAATCTTTTCGTTGGGCAATAGTGAAATAAAGCTTGAAAGAAATTTAGCAGGAACCACCGCTTTGCCTTTTTTAACAATTTTAGTTAAAATCCACAGTTTTATAGCTGTTTCTAAATCAGTGGAGCTCAAGCTTAAAAAATTATCTTCGGCGCTGATTAAAACATTATCTAAAATTGGCAAAGATAAATTTTTGCCAACAATTCTTTCCACCACATTCAGCCCGGCCTTTAAGTTTTCTTTTAGAATTTCTACTTTCATATTTTTTTAAATTAAGATTTTATTAATTTAATTATTATTTATTATTTAAAACTTATTGTTATTATTAGTAAGTCGCTTTTCTGTGTTTTTTCAAAAAGAAATAAAGGGGATTTGTTCTTAGTTTTTTTATAAAAAACCCTGTGGAAAATATGGGGAATAATTAGTGGTATAAAAAGTAAAATTACAGCAGTGGTTTTTATCTGGTCAAAATTATTATACTTTTTAACACCTTTTATCCACTATATATTCTTTGTTTTATCAAGTTTAATTCTTCGGTTAATTTATTGTTTTCTTCGTTTTCTTGAAGGATTTTTTTGTAAGCGTAAATAGCAGTTGTGTGATCTTTTCCGCCGAATTTTCTGGCAATGGCAGGAAATGAATATTTTAATTCTTTTCTTAATAAAAACATGGCTATCTGCCTTGGTTTCACAATTTCTTTGCGCCGGGTAGGGTCAAAAAGGTTCTTTTCCTCTAGGTTATAAAATTTAGCTACAACTTCTATTATTTTTTTATAATTTGCCACATCAAACGGAGAAAAAACAAAACCCTTTAGCAGCTTTTTCACAGTTTCAATATCTAAAGAAGCATTGATTTTATTATAAACTAACAACTTGTTTAAAGCCCCCTCCAGCTCCCGGATGTTTTTTTTCACATTAGTGGCAATATAATCCAAAACATTATCAGGTAGTTCGACTCCTCTCTCCTGCAATTTAGTTTTTAAAATAACCAGCCTTGTTTCATAGTCTGGCAGGCTCACATCAGCTATCATGCCGCCTTCAAACCTCGATCTCAGGCGTTCTTCGAGCTCTGGGATGGCATTGGGAGGCCTGTCAGAGGAAAGGACGATTTGTTTGTTCTTTTCGTATAGGGAATTAAAGACGTGGAAGAATTCTTCCTGTGTCTTGGTTTTGCCGGAGAGAAACTGTACGTCGTCTAAAATCAAAATATCTATTGGGGCCAGGCTGGCCTTGAAAGCCTCCATATTATTGCTTCGGATGGCCGTGATGATGCCGGAAACAAATTTTTCAGATGAAATATACCGCACCTTTTTCTTTTTAGGGTCATCGCTTATCTTATTCCCGATTGCCTGTATAAGGTGTGTTTTACCCAACCCGGTGCCTCCGTATATAAATAAAGGGTTATAGGTAAAGCCGGGGCTGTCTGCGACAGCTAAAGCGGCAGCATGAGCTAATTCATTAAAAGACCCGACTACAAAATTATCAAACGTATAGCGCGGGTTAAGGTTTGTTTCTTTATTTATTTTAAATTCGTCAAACTTTAACTGTTCAACTTCATCTTTGCCGTTTTCCGCCGCCCTTGGAGAAGGATTTTTGGCAGAGAGCGGTTTTATAACAAAATCCAGGTCTTTTATTGAATCGTCCGTATCGTGCAGTATTTTTAGAATTAATTTGTTATATTTATTGCTCAGCCACTCTTTTGAAAAGGCATTAGGGACGGAGATTGTTATCTTTTCGTTTTCTTTTGAGATGATTTCAGTGTTTTGAAACCACGTGGCAAAGTTTGCTCTAGATATATGAAACTGCATCTGTGCTAAAACTGATTGCCAAAGCTCGCTATTGTTCATACTTTTAATATATTCTTTTAATATTGTATTTTGCCTTTTTATGGCGCTGCTTGTCAAATAAGGGTAGGGCGCGGGCAGGTGTTATTAAGCTGTGGATAACTTGTGGTCTGTCCTTGTATTCAGACGCACAATAAAAATCGCGTGTTTTCTGAATTTTATCAAATAATTTTTAATTTGTGCTGTTTAAATTATTGTTAATCTCGTTTGACTATAGGCCAATTTTAGATTATACTGGCTATATTATAATAGAATTCTAATATAAAAAAATATGAGCTTCACATATAAGCCAAAAAAGAAAAAAAGAGCCAGAACGCACGGATTTTTGAGCAGGAAAAAAACAAAAACAGGCAGGCAGGTAGTAAGCAGGAGAAGAAGAAAGGGCAGAGCAAAGTTAACAGTTTAAAATGCTGCAGAAGATAAACAGGCTAAAGAAAAAAAACGATTTTGAGGCTGTTTTTAAAAAAGGAAAGAGTCTCAAAACCAATTTTTTAGTGCTGAAGACGGCGCCCAACAAACTGGAAGAGAGCCGCTTTGGACTTGTTGTCAGTCAGAAAATATCAAAGAAAGCCGTT
>CAYVRE010000006.1:5826-7523 GCA_964453095.1 uncultured Candidatus Saccharibacteria bacterium | reverse complement strand
TATATAACTATATCCCCGGCCATGACTTTGGAGTAGCCATAATACTTCTGACCTTGGCAATAAAATTCATACTTTACCCGCTTTCAGTAAAAGCCTTTAATTCCCAAAGAGCCATTCAAAAAATACAGCCGCAGATCCAGGAAATTCAGAAAAAATACAAAGAAGACAAGGAAAAGCAGGCCAAAGAAACCCTGGAAATCTATAAAAAGGAAAAAATCAATCCTTTCAGCGGATTGTTTTTGGCTTTTATCCAGCTACCCATCTTAATCGCGCTTTATTGGGTTTTTTGGAACGGGTTGAAGCCGGAAGAACTGACTTATCTATATGGCTTTGTTTCTAATCCGGGGCAGATAGACGCTATTTTTTTAGGAATAATAGATTTGTCTAAAGCTAACGTAATCCTGGCTGTTTTGGCCGGAATCACACAGTTTTACCAGACAAAAATGCTGACGCCGAAACCAGGGCCCAAAAAAGAGGGCGGGCCGGACTTTTCACAGATAATGCAAAAACAGATGCTGTATTTCTTCCCGGCATTTACAGTAATTATCCTTTTAAACCTGCCATCCGCCCTTGGACTATATTGGACAGTAAGCGGAATATTTTCGATTATTCAACAGTCCCTTTTATTAAAGAAAAATAAGAAAACCCAGCCCAATTAAAACAATATAAGATGTTAAACGCAAGCGACGTTAATGAAATCAAAAAAAGAGTAGAGGAGTTTTTTGAGAAGATGACGATAATGGTCTCTAAAATAGAGGTTGATTTGTCTTCTGCGGAGGACAAAGAGGTTGTTGATTTGGCTATAGAGCTGGAAGAGGCGCAGATTATAATCGGGCAAGGAGGCCAGACGCTTTCTGAAATTCAGCGGCTCTTAAGGACAATTCTAAATAAAAAAATGGAAAAGGTTTTTTATCTGAACCTTGATGTCAATGGTTATAAAAAGAAGAAAATAGAATATCTAAAGGGATTGGCCAAAGAATTAGCCGACGAGGCAGCTTTCTCAAAAGAGGAAAAGGTTTTTCTTCCAATGCCGGCCTA
This sequence comes from uncultured Candidatus Saccharibacteria bacterium, assembly GCA_964453095.1. Lineage (GTDB taxonomy): Bacteria > Patescibacteriota > Minisyncoccia > Minisyncoccales > Staskawiczbacteraceae > XYD1-FULL-39-28. The sequence goes on along the minus strand of CAYVRE010000006.1, from coordinate 6,485 downwards.
CGAAAGAAGAATAATCCACGCGGAACTGGCGCAGAGGACAGACGTTATTACAGAAAGTCATGGCGAAGGTATGGAAAGACACATAGTAATCAAGCCTAAATAATAAAAAACAATAAAAAATCGCCTTGTGCCTCTTTGGTCTTGGCGGTTTTTATTTAATCGGGAAGACGATAAAATAATTAGGGGTCTTCCCGAGCTCATTGTTTTGTATATCTTGCCAATTCAACTTTGTTGGCCCGCTTTTGCTAACATCATCCGGGGACGGGAAAGCCTGGCAGAAAGTCCAAGGCCCGGCAGCAGTGTCTTTCTTTTGGTTTTCCCCCGGCACTGGATTTAAGAAGATAAAAAGCACAATATATTTCCCCTTTATTTCTACAGAGCCGATGTTCTTGCCGGACAGATTCGGGCATTGCCTTTGTTCACAGGTGCCAGTATTGCCCCACTTGATGCAATCTTGCTGGTCTTTGGGCACGGTGCAGCCGTCAGGGCTCTCCTGACTTTTTGCAGCCGGGTCCATAAATCTCAATTCCTCCAGCGTCCCTGCAAAATATTTCTCTTTCTGCGCATATGACTGTATTTCAGAGCTTTTTAATATGAAATAGCCGCCGGTTTTATCAAAAAAAGAGTTTCTGTAAAAGATTATGTCGCCAGAAGCGTTT
>CAYVRE010000006.1:0-5726 GCA_964453095.1 uncultured Candidatus Saccharibacteria bacterium | reverse complement strand
GCCGGTTTTATCAAAAAAAGAGTTTCTGTAAAAGATTATGTCGCCAGAAGCGTTTTTGCTGTATTGACTGATAGATGCCGACGAGGCAAAGGGTTCGATATTTTTATGGCATCCAGTATTGGGATTGATTACCTGGCATTTTCCGCGGAGATTGGGCGCTTCATATAAGATGGAGATATAGAAGGTTTTGTTTTCATAATCTTGGACAACCTTTACAGAACTTATCGGTTTTTCATTGGTTGGGATATTTAATACGTCGCTGTTGCGTATCTTGGGGTCTGGCGGAGAACAATCGGCGGACTTATACAAATAAACCCCCGGCGGCGGAGGCAGCGGAGGGAAATCTGGAGCATTGGTGAGAGTGGTTGTTTTAAAAAAGTTAAGGCCGGGATTAATAGTGACTATTATTAAATAGATTAAAAGCAAAAGAAGCAGGCCGGAGAATGCGCCGAAGATCCTATCTTTGGCTTTTGCCAGCAAACCCGGTATTGCAGGAGATAAAAAGTACTGAACGCCGGCTATTGCCAAAGAAAACAAAACAGCAATAAATCCGATAAACATGGCAAAATCAAAAACATATTTTAAATATTGGGGAATAGTCGGATTTTCATTCAAGCTGGCTCCGCTCGGCAAAACAGGATAAGGAACCTCGAGGGGCGCAGTAACTGCAAAACAATGGTCTAAAAACCCCAAAAACAAAACAGCGAAAAAGCAGAATATTAATAACTTGTAGGTTTTTGACATATATTGTTATTATTGTTGCAATGGTTTGGCCAAAGGTATTATTTCTACATAATTTGCATAACCGGGGGTGATCCAGTCTGAATTCAGATTTGGTGTCCCCCTTTCTACAGAATAACCCTCCGGACGGTTTGTATATACTTGTTGCAATCTCGATGAAATTGGGAAAGCCTGCGCATGGCTCCAGACAGAAGAACCTGTGTCTTCTGAGTCAGAAACAAGTACCAGATAATTCCCGCTTATTTTAATAGATTGCAGGCAGTGATATTTGCCCCAAAATGTTCCGGGCGTCACAAAAGTGCTGCATTGCAGTTTTTCTTCTTTCGGGACGTTTGTATTCGCCGGGTAAAACACCATAGTATGCTCTAAGTCTTTCTTCCAAATTTCTGAAACCATTCCTTGGCTTTGTTTTTCTGTTTCAGCATTCACCTTGTAATACCCGCCCGACCAGCCGGGCCTGCTGTACAAAGTAACCCCTTCAGCCCCGGCTGAAGCCATGTTTCCCTTGTCATCTTTGCCAACCCATTGGTAAATTAGAATAGAATTTCCTTTTACATCCGCTACCCCCTGATCTTTAGGTGTTATACAGGTTTTATCGCTGCATGGAGCATAGGTTTTTGTACTAAATTTTGTATGGCGGAAATATGGCTGGAAGTGCTCAGTTTTACTGGCAGTCCTATAGTCTATGCCATTAAAGGAAATCATGCCGAAAAATGGCCCCTTGTTTTCATCCGGCCCGTTGACAATACAATAAGATTTTATATCCCTGTCTAATGCTCGGATGCTTTGGGTTGTTATAACAGGCAAGCGACCGTCATTTCCCGGGTTGCAATTTTCTCCGGTGAAAAGATAAACCCCGGGAGTTTCTTTCTGCATCATATACGATTTTGCGCCAGGATAAAACGGATTTTCCTTGCCGCAAGCCAGTTGACCCTTTGCCATAAGATTTTTGAATCCTTTGTCTCTAAAATAATAAATATCATAAACAACATTAGGGTTGTCCGGGTCGCAGTTATTTCTCGGAGTGCTCTTGCCATCTATTCCTTCTACGGTTTCAGTCCAGGTCAGCTTAGTATATCCCTGCGCCCTGGCGGCATCCAAATCATCAAAAAAGCTGGGCGCCGGCACTTTTCCCGGCATAAGCCACACGCCTCCAAGCTGAGTGGTCGGAGTTATTCCTAAACTTTTTAATTCCGGATTTATAGTATTTAATATTATAACTGAAGAGAACAAAATCACCAACCCGACAACGGCACTGATAGCTTGTTTTTTGGCCTCGCCTACTCTTTCAGGATTTTCTGCGGACATTATCAGCCGTACTCCGGCAACAACCAAAGACACTACAGCCAATAATCCGGCTATGCCTATTGCAAAGGTAAAAAAATAAGAGACAAGAGCCGGGACATCTGGCCTTGCGCCGAGCACAAGCAATGATTCCAAGCTAAAGCTGTAAGCGGAGGCATGAGTTGCTGTCGACAGAAAAAAGACTACGGCTGAAAAAAGTAAGCATAGAAGTAGATTTTTTTTAAGCATAAGTTTTTTTATTTTAATAATGTTTTGCAGCAAAACCAATTATCTGTTTGGGCCTGCGGCGGATTTTTGACAGAGCCGTCTAATATTCCATAACACCTTTTATCCAAATATCCTGTGCCTGGGTAAGCCATAGAACAGCTTATAGTTCCAACAGCATCGTTTCCAAGCTGAACTGATTGCTGTCCGCAGGCGTCCATTTGTTTTCTTGAATAAGTAAGCTCTTTTAAAGGATCGGTCCTCCCCTCTTTTATAACGGCAACATCAAAATCAATAAAAGCCATCCTTATCTTCTGATAATTTTCAGAAACCTTAGTCAGGTAATCAATCATCTGCTGGCAGGAGTTGCCCTTGCAAGCGGTTAGTTCGCACTTAGGATCTGAAAAAAGATTAACGCCATTTTCATCAGCGCCGATTAGCTTGCGCGGGATATATTTACAGCTCGAAGTGCAGACCGGCTTGTTGTTATCAAGTTTGCTGTCGCACCTGCAATATTCATTGGGCTGTTTCTCTTCTATTTTTTTAATATCGTCAGCCATTTTTTTCATGCCATCGACAAAAGAATCTAAACTGCCCAAAAGATTGGTAGCCCAAGCCCTGGCATCATCCACTGCTTGTCCGACAGGGATTTCGTCTGTTTTTGAACATTGAGACCATTGACCGGATTTATATCCTTCAGACTCCCACCCTATGCGGCAGTAAAAAGTTAAAGGATCGTTATTGTATGCATAATCAGTGCATTGTCCGGTGACCAGCGTATAGTCAGTTATTTTTACCGAATAATATTTGCTTCCTCCGCCTCCGATTACTCCGCCTCCGCCTCCGCCGCCAGCTGCCCCTCCTCCGCCAGGCACGTAGCCGGGAGCCCCTGGATTATCATTAACATTGTCCTTTGGGGGAATAATGGCCTTTGGAGCGCTTATGTCAAAGACTATGGTTTCATCTACTTCATTGCATGGGCACGCGGGGCATTTCGAGGCAAAGGTGCATTTAGCTGCTTCAGGGTATGAATCAAAACAGGAAAATATCTTTTTTTGCTCTGTTATGCCGACTTTATACAAAATTTGTTCAAAAATACTTCCAAAACATTTTTGTTTGCTGGGGTTTTGGTAGAGGTAAGAAGATGAGTACTTTTCCTGCTGCTTGGATTCAAGCGTGCAGTCAGAGGCAAGCAAGGCGACAGGGGTGAGATATAGAGACCAGGGGCAGGTGGACCTTAGACATTCTTTATATCCGGCATATTGGTAGGATCCATAGTTGCATAAATAGGAACCTTCTATGCAGTTTTCTATATTCCCCAAATCGCTATTTGAACTGGCGCACTCTCGGAAGCTCGGAGGATTGGTGACACATTTATCCAAATTTTCCATAACACACTTTGAATTTTTTCCGCACCTGTCTACGCATATTCCAAAATCATTGGAGCCGGGCAGATAAGTCATAGCGCAGAGCTGAGTGCACTCTTGCCTGCAAGAGGATATGCATCCTTGAAAATCTTTATAGGAACCGCCGGGGCTGTTGGAATTATTCTGCGAGTCTGTAAAAGGACAGGGCCTGGAGTTGTAGCAGTCGTTTACGCATGTTTTTTGTCTTTCCAGACATTTAGAATCATCGGGTTTGCACGATTCGCATCCTCTATAGCACTCAAGAACCTGCGGGCTTGTGTCCGGGCACCTGTCCTGGCAATCTCTGAAGCAACTGGAGTTTGAGTAGTTAAATCCTTTACAGTATTTGCCGGTATTTATCAAAGAGTTAGTTTCAGAATCAACAAAGGTTTTTTTAACCTCTATCCTCTTTTCTGTCGGTGGAGTAGTTTCTTTTATGCGGGCAAAATCAGCCGATGATTTGATGAGATAGCGGCATTGCGCTATGCTGTTTCTGGCTTCGTCGAGCTGGTCTAAATCTTTTTTGATTTTTGTCTGCATTTCTGTGATCTTTTCCTTCAAAAAGTAAAACTGCTGGACTAAATTTAATTGATTCCATTTATTAGCGACGATGACAACCACATCTTGTTTTTCCACCTGAACTTTGTTCTCAACGAAAGCAGAGATATCAGAGCAAGGAGTGCCATTATTGGGACACCTAAATTCATCTAAGCCGTTGTATTCTCTTTTTGCAATATTATTATTCGGGTCAGCTCCGATTTTTATCTTGCCGTGTTCTATCTTGTTTTTTGTCGCAGCATCGCAGCAGTTACCGTCAGTTCCATCGGCCGCCTGGCAAGTGTCTTGATTCCCGAGAATGCCAGGGGTGCAGCCAGCCCCGCCCTTTAATTGGCAGAAATTTTTAGTTGTACTTGTGCATTTAGTCCCGTCGCACTTGCATGTTTCCATCAGCTTTTTTATTTCCTCGGACAGGGCGGCGATTATCTCAGATTTCTTCTGGGCAGCATCCATTAATTTTAGGGCGCAATCAACCCTATCGTGATTTTTGTATGTCGGCCCCGCCACTAATCCATCACGGTCGGTTTGAAGGGGCATCGGCAGGGGATTGCCGTCAGGGTCGAAGTCATAACAATATATTTCTTTGGACATAAGATTTTCAGTCAGCAAGCCGAGGGGTATTTCCTGGTATATAACAGCAGGAACTTGGTCTTTATCTCCTTGCCCAGTTAAAAGATTCAGTAGTTTTACAGGATTAAGGTCGCCTAGCTTAAAAGAAACTAAAGCCGGGTTTACAGTATAGGCGATTAAATAGGCGCACATTAAAATGAGCAGGCCCGTGATGCCAGCCTTTATCCACGCCTTCCCTTCACTGGCAAAACCGCTTCTGGCAAACGAGGTCAAATATAGTATGCCGCCCAAGGTTACGGCCAGTAGGGCCAGCGTGCCGGCTATGCTTATTCCTAAACTAAATAAATATTTAGCGAAATCAATTGGGGAGCTGTCCTGGGCCAAAGTTGTTCCTAAAAAAGAAGGATATCCAGATACCTCAAGGGCAGTAGCGGTTATCGGCAATAAAAAAACCATAATTGCCAGAAAAAAGAATGGTTTTTTATAACTTAAAATCATACTTCACCTTGTATTAATTCCCAGATAACAAAAATTGTATAAGAGGGAAAAATGTTTCCTAAAAAGGGCACCATCTCTATGATAGCGCAGATAATAAACCTTGTTATACTCAAGCTGAGCTTAACCCCTTTTTTGGCAGTTTTTTTCCCAGTTTGGCCGCCGGAAGAAGATGGTTTTTGCTGTTGCTCTCCGCCGGTGGCTTTATTTGAAATATCGGAAACAGCTTTTTCTACTACACCTCTGAAAAAAGACCTTGTTATTGCCCATGTGCCTATAGTGAGCGACCCCAACAGGCCAAGCATAAGGCTTAGAAATATTCCAATCCCATAAGCAAAAACTAATATCCCAAAAAACATTCCAACTACATCTAAAAAAATAGCTATCGGCAACATCACTACGGCCTCCGGAACACAAAGCAGGGCAGTAATTGACTTTTTAGCCACT
>CAYVRE010000005.1:20264-30717 GCA_964453095.1 uncultured Candidatus Saccharibacteria bacterium | reverse complement strand
CATCACTACGGCCTCCGGAACACAAAGCAGGGCAGTAATTGACTTTTTAGCCACTTGTCCGGAAGATGGCATGGCTGCTGCCGGAGACGTACCTTTGCCTCCTGCTCCCATTCCTCCCAGATTTCCCGGGCTTGTTGCCCCTTCGCCTGCTTTTTGGTTTTGATTAGACGGTCCTTGCGGGCCTCCTGTATTGTTTTCTTTCGGTTTTGGTCCAATAGGAGAGATTGGCTTGCCAGATAGAGACGGAGGTTTGCTCGGCCCCTTTTTTGTTGGAACTTTTACTTTTGCCATTTTGAGTTTTATTGGCTAATTTTATTGGTTTTCTTCCGCGAGTTTCCTTCTGTCCTCCCTGATTTTCAAAACTTCTCCAGGAGCTGTGGTTATTATCTCATTTTCAGTTGGACTGGCCACTACGGAAATGGCTACGTGTTTCTTCCCGGCGAAAAAGAGCCCCTCGCCGACTGCTGCTTCCAACAGCAGAAACTTTTCCTGTTCAGTTAAATTAAAAGTTTTTTGCACAACATCAATTGTTGCCGGAGACTGTTTAAGCAAAAATTGCATCGAAGAGTTAGATATTATGGCCCGGCCATAATCTGATTGCATAAAGTCAGCAACATCCTGGGTGATGGTTGTAACTCCCAGCCAATATTTTCTTGCTCTTTTGGCTAGTCCGAATAAAAAGGAAGCTCCATCATCAGACTGCATAAGCCACCAGGCCTCATCAACCACAAGTATTCTTTTTTTCATTTTGGTTCTGACAATATTCCAGACATACCTCATTATTATATACAAGGCCATCGGTTTCAGCGATTCTTCCATATCCCTTATGCCAAAAACAACCAAGTTTTTATCAACAGCTATATTGGAATGCTGGTTAAAAAAATCAGCAAAAGTTCCTTTGATATATTTTTTTAACCTTATCACCAATGACTCCGCTCCCTGCATGCTTTCCAAAATTTCCGTAAAATCAGACATCAGAGGGATGTTGTTCTGCCATGTTGCCGGATCGCTTTTGGCCGTGATGTCTCTTATGGCGTAAGTTTCTGTAAGGGCCTCGTCTAATATGCTGTCTTCCTCGGGCGTAAGACCCCCCAGCATTATTCTCAAAAGCCCCACCAGGTTTATAACATTGGATCTTAATATATCTTCGGGATTATCGTCAGGGCCAGGCAATGGCAAATCAAAAGGATTAACATGGTTTGCCGAGGTTAAAGATATTTTGAAAAAAGAGCCGCCGACTCCGTCTGCTAAAAATTCATATTCATTTTCAGGATCGATGATAATGACATCGACTCCCTGCATCAGATATCTCAAAATCTCCAGCTTTATGGCGTAGGAATTGTGCACAAACATTCCCCCATTTCCTGCTAAAAATACCTCGTTGTCAACAGTTAGGTCATAAACATATTTTTCTTTTGTATTTTGTATTTTTTTAATTTTAACAATCGGGTCCCAGAATAGTTCTGAATTAGCCAAAATCTTTAATTGGTTTAAGATTTTTTCAACTCTCGGTATTTTATTTATTAAAATATTTTGATAATTTTGCCAAATAAACTCAGCGGATTTTTGAAGCATTTCATAGCGAGTATTACTTTGCGGTCGCTGTATTAATGCGGATTGCAGGCAGGGATTAAAATATTTTACTTCTAAATTCATTTCTCCAAATCCAATATGAATAGCGGTTTTTATCTCTTCCAAGTCATAATCTTCTTTGTTTACGACGCTTATAGCCCTAAAAACATTTATTGTTTTCGGCATCACTTCTTGATTTTTCATAACTCGCCAACTTTGTCCTAATTCCTGCCAGAGCATTTTGTTTAATTTTTTGTTATTTTTCCCCGCGTTGATTATTAATGATAGCTCGGGAAGCTTATTCAAGATTTCAAATGTCGGAGATAGGTTTTTGAAATATAAAATTCTTTCCTCAATTTTATCGATTACTTTTTGTAAGTGTTCGGGAGAAGGATTGCCGATTCCTCTTTTCCATTCTGATATTTCGGGTATACCGGAAAGTTGCGAGTTGAATAGCTGGTAAATTTCATCAAAAATATTTTTAATTTCAGGGATTATATCAACATTGGTATTGCCGTTTTCTTTGATAATCGCTCGCAATTTCTGCTGCTTTGCGGTAGAAATAAAGTTAATACTTTTAGCAAACTTAGTTAAATTGTCTTTGCCGGAAATTGACAGCTTATAATATGTTTTTTTGTTTTTCCAATTAGAATTAGATGGTCGTTTTTTTGTTTTTGAAATTCTTGCTGTAATCCCAAAATAAAATAAAAGATAAGATATTTCCGAAACCAATTCTTCGGACTTAGATGTGGCGGCAACCATAGCGCCGTCTATTCCTCCGTCGCCTTCAAAATAAGCACTTAAATATTGAGCAATTTTTTCTTTTTCTAAATTAAAAATAAATGATAAGACTTTTTTTTGCCCAGATTTTGCTTTTCCGCCCAATGCTTTTATTGTTTCAACAAAAATTCTTGTGGCGATAATTATGCCCTTATTTCCATAATAAAATGGAATGCCCATTGTTCTAAGAGAGCGGTCGATATTTTCTAAAACTTCTTTGTCTATGTTGCTTATCATTATAACTTCATCTCTGATTGTCCCTTCGGCGCATATAAAACCGATAACCCTTAGAAATTCGGGAGTTATTTGAAAGTTAATGTTCAAGGAACATTTTTTTCCACCGTTTTTTGAAACCAGCGCTAAATTTTTTAGGCAGTCATTATCGGCTTTAATTTCAAGAAGATTCAGAATTTTCCAAAAGTATTTTATTGGAATCGGTCTGTCTTTTTCATATTTATACAAATATCTGTCCAATCTTCTGTCCAGGGCCGTATTTTTTAAGATTTTATGATTTTTTTTAACTAATTTTCCTGCGCCGGCAACATAAATGTTATTCGATTTTTTAAGAAGAGATAAGAGGTTGAAAGAGACCACTGGGGACGAACTTTCGGAAATACTTCTTGGCAAAGGCACATATTCGCCCTCTTTGATGTCAGAGCTTTTAGCCGCAACAACCTTTCCGTTTTTAATTACCAGCATATTGTGGTCTCCTGTTGTCGTAATCTCTCTGCCGCTTTTTGTCTTAAATTTGTAAAAAGTGTCTGTTGCCTCTTTCCTGGCCGCCACGGTCACTTTTGACCATTCTCCTTTGAGATTTTTGTTAAAACTATAAACCTCAATTCCCGGGTCAATAACACCTTCTAATTCCTCATCAATTTTTTCAGCGCCGTGTTTTTTAATCAGATTTTCTATTATAGGGCCGATCTTTTTTAGTTGGATTTTTCCTTTGTTTTTAATCAAGACGGGCTCTGGGCCCAAAATGCTCTTACCGCTACCCGCCTTTGCAAAGACAACTGAGTTGGCGTTTTCCAAGCTGAATCTGTCAAACAAAACCAAAGAATTATTATGCCTGTTGATACCGTATAAAATCCCTTCATTGGAGCTGAGGTCAAAAGAAATAAAAGGGAAAGAAGTTGAAAGCGGCTCTGTGTCCATGGGCGTGTGCACTTCCAGCAAATCCATGCCGTAGGGGCTGCAGGAAATAAAGCCTTCTTTCTGGCGGAAGAGAGCCGGCTTGATATATATCAGGCGCGATTCAAAAATAGACCTCAGGGTCAATTCTGTGTCTCTCAATTCTTTTTCTGAATTTTCATAAATGGTGATATACAATCCGAAGCGGAACATTCTTTCCTGAGCAGTCATCAATTTGTCGCGCAGATTTTCAATGTCTTTATAGGCGATTTCCAGTCCCGGATCCCTGACCATGCCCTTTTCCTCCCTTTCCAGGATTTCCGAGGAAACTTCGGTAATTTTCTTTCTTAACTTTTTTAAAACCAATTCGCTGCTGATGGGGTGGACAAAGAAAGAGATATCCATCGGCGTATTCAAATCAATAACAGGAGAAAACCAGCCGGTGTTCAAATATCTTGGATAGGAAAAGATAAAAAATGACTTGGCAAACCGCTCCCCCAGTTTTATGTGGTCCTGAGTTACTCCGATATACGGCGGAGCTATAATGTCTCTTACATCAAACCGCTCTTCTTCAAAGATTTTGTCCTCAATCTCGTCTTTCTTTTTTGTTAAAAAAGGCAAATTAAAATCCATAGTTTTTATCTTAATAATTCAGGCAGGATTTCCGGATAGTATCCCACCTCTGCCTGGTCCGGGTGGTGTATCGCCCAGAAGAGCTCGATCAATTCCGGAGTAGTAAGGGGCATGGCTTCCAAGCCGCACCGCCTGAGCCCCATGGCCAGATATTCCATTCTCTGCCAAAGCTGAGATTTGCATCTCTGAAAATCCTCGTCTTTCATTTCTTGTTCCTGCCCCTTTTTATTAAACTTACTGAAAACATCAAACTGCTTTGCTGCGCCTTTAACGCCGAAGACCTCCATAAGAGTATACGGCACCACGACATAAAAGTTTTTTGTCATAACCGTATCGCCCACTACCATGTTTTTGATGAACTCGCGATAAGAGGAAGTCTGTTTTCGCAGAAGATCATTGGTCTGTTTGTCCTCCAAATCTTTCAGGCTGTCTAAATAGGGAGTGATGTTTATTTTCCTCGACTGCATAATCATCTGACAGGAAAAATCCAGGGAGTTCAAAAAGCTTTGATAGGCATAGATAGTGGCGGTCTGTTCTTCGTCTGATTTCAAAGCAAAATTGATAGAAGAGACCATTAAAATGCCCCTGATAGAATTATTTTTCAAAAGCAAAACCCCCTCTCTTATATCCTGTATTTCCAAAAAAGCTTGCGTGGCTGATTCAGGCATGTTATTTTGTTCTTAATTCTACGGCTGTTCTTGTTTTTCTCAACCGGCTTTGCTGGGCGCTTAAAACAGACCCATCCTCTATTTTTTTTATCGGAGCTCTTTTAATAGTTTTAAAAGGGTAGGGGGATTCTTTCTTTTTCCAGGTGTAATTTTTTGTTCCGGTTAGAAATCCCAAAGAACTGAATATGGTGTTTATCACCGGCACTCCATTTATGGTGACAAAGGCCAGTAATACGGCAGTGATGCTTATCACCGGCATTGCTATCCAAAAAAGAAAAGCAGGCAGGACCCAGTAGAGCACAAAGCAGACAGCTCCTGCTCCGACCAGATAAAAAAATTGCCGGAAAGATATGAAAAAAGCAATCTTTCCTTCCTGTTCTATAAATTGAGGTATAGGGTATTGTTCCATTTTTAAAATAGATAATTACATAAATTGCTTTAGCAATTTCTATTATATCACAGATAAAATCAAGGCAATACACGGAGTTATTAACAAGGCCTTAAACCCTTGACAAAAGAGTTGTTTGTGATATAATAAGGACAGAGTAGCACCTACCACTTTTATTTAAGGAGAAGTATCATGTTGGATTTTCTGGGATTTCTGTGCTGCGGAGTGTTTCTGTTGACCCTCTTCCTGATGGTTTTCTTCACGATCTTTCGTTTTACCATCGTCGAGGAAGGAACGGGCAAGCTCGTTCTCAAGATGGGAGGATATCACAAGACCCTTCTTGCCAAAGTTGGTTTTACAACCGATGACGACGGCAAGGTCGTAGCGGGCGAAGAGACTCATCTTCTCGGCGGCCTCAGGTTTGTCGGCATCCGCGGGATCCACTCGATCTTCGAGAAGGATAAATTCCGCTGGATTAAGAACAAGCCTGGCGCCAAGCAGGATGAGACGCTGGAGGAGAAGCGCGACACCAATGTCAGCAAGCTTCTGGTCAGGTACTACACATACGGCATAGTGGTCAGAAACAAAGAAGACAAAAACCTTGTTCCTATCACTGTGTGGCTGGCAATCACGGCTTGGATTATCAATCTCAAGAAGGCCTGGCTGGACACAGAAGACTGGTTCAGCACTTTCGCCAGCCGAATCGAGCCGTACGTGCGGCACTACATCAGCCTGTATCCGTACGAGGACATCATCAAAAATCCCGGCCGGCGTCTCGACAAAGAAGTTTTTGACGAGCTGAAGGCCCAGGGTATTATTGATGAGCTCGCTAATCTTCACGGAATTGAAGTTCGCGCAATTGAATGCGCGGACATCTCTCCTGAAGAAGAGTATCGGGAGAGCACCCTCAAAAAGTGGAGAGCTGAGCGCGAGGCTGAGTACCGGCTGGGTTCTACCAGCGGCGCAATCATGACTATGATTGCTCAGCAGACCGGCATGGAACTCAAGGATGTGCAGGCCGAGTTCAAGGCTAATCCTGCGACGGCCCTTGAAAAGTACAAGGGGCTCATCGAGATGAACAAGGACTTTGTGACTCTCCAGATGGGCATCGATGCCGGCGCTGTCAAGATGCATGACTTTAAGGGCGGCAAAGGGGGCCTAGACCTCATTGCCCTCTTGGGAGATGTGTTCGGCGGAGGAACCAAAGGCGGCAGTTAATCAAAAGGTCCTCGAAGACAAGCATGTCTGAAAGGAAAAACCAACGGCGGTAAGTTGTACAACTTACCGCCGTCTTTATTTCTTTTTAATTTTATTCAATCGGTTCTCTGTATGAGTCCGGCTTTCTCGGCTGTCTTGGAGCAGGCCTTTCAGTTTTCCTCGGCGCATCCGGCCCCTTAGCCGGCGCTTTTTTTATCGGAGCTTCTTCTTTTTTTTCTTTGAATGGAGGCGCTTGTTTTTCGGCCAGGATTTTTTCCACTTCTATCGGCGCTTTCATTTTAGGTATTACAGCCGGTTCCTCAGTTTTTTTGACCGGGCCGTACATCAGCGCATCTTTTTCTTCTTCGCTCAGTTTAGCCAACTCTTCTTCCGATATTTTTTTGAGCGTAGGCACCAGATTGGTTATAACCTCTTTGGTTATTTGTTCAGCTGTTTGCGAATCAAGCTTTAATTCTTTTTGCAAATAATCTGATATTCCTTTTTCTGATATTTTTCCTCTAGCGAAATCTCCGGCAAGATGGTCTACAATAACTACGTTTTCTCGCAGATTGTGCCTCTGTATTATATCAGTAAGAATTTCATCCGATTTTTGAGTGAATATTACGATTATATTTGTTTCTTCTGCCATGTTAAAGTTTTGTGAATTATAGAATTATAATTATGGCAAGCGGTCAATTTCATTAATAAGATCCTGTGTTTTTTGCCACTCTCTACTGCCCGGCGAAGCTGGAATTGCCGGTGAAGTCATAGTTGCTGGTACGGCCGCAGTTGGTGGCGTATACGCGCTTTGTCTTGCAACTAATTCTGGCCGCACAACAGTTCGCATGTGATCTCTACTAGCCTGTGGCGCAACCCTATAATTACTGATATCTCCACGACTCATCACCCTTTCAGCAAAGTCGCCATTTATGTCAGTCAGATCAACTCCTCTGCGCTGGTTGCGCGACATGCTTGACCAGTTTGTTTCAAGTTGTTGTTCTCTCATTGCTGGTGTGGCAAAACGGTAATCTTGTTTGGCCAAATCGCTGATTTTTGCTCCGCCTCCTCTGCCTATTACAAAAGCAGCGGCTTGTTCTCTGTTGGTCAGTCGGTCGCTGTCTCCGCTGGCCACCAATGATTGTATGGCAGCTGCTTTATTTTCGCGCTGTTCAGCTGTGTATGCCCAGCCGTTAGCCAATGCTGCCTTCCGGTCGTTGCTTAACAAATCGATTCTCTTTTTGGCTTCTGCTTGCTTTGCTGCCTGGCGGTTTGCCAGAGTTCCCTTTGAAACCACTCCCAGTCCTTCGCCAACTCTCGTGCCAAAATTCCTTACTGCTTGACCGGCTCTGGTTGCTCCAGCTGCACTGGCTGCAAACCCGCCAACTTTTCCGCCAACCTTCTTACTGGTTCCCATAGCAAAACCGGCAGCACCTGTTACTAATCCTATGGCTGCTGAAGCTCCCAGGGCTGATGATTGGAAAATTAAAGAATAGGCAAAGAACAAGAAAGCTGTCGGTATCCAGAAGGCCAGATTGGCGCCCGTTACATTCAGGTCGCTGTTGGCGCCAAAGTACCCCTGTATCATGTGTCCGGCTAAGTAAATAAAGAAAGAAGCAGGTATTGTAATAATCGCCCATTGCGTAAATTGACTCCACCATTTATTAAAAATTGGTTTAGTGGCAGGAAAAACATAACAGACAAAAGCCAAGGGAGCCAGTATAACTAAGCACATTAAAGCTACCCGCCGGAAAAGGAGTAGCATTCCATACATAAAGAAAATCATTGCGGCAATCCCTGTAAGAAGGATTATGCTCGCCATTGCAGACACCCATTGCAAAAAGTTATCTTTGGTAAGCGGCGGACCTCCTATCTGTTTCATTATTCCGTCCATCAGCTGAGGATTTTGCACGACATTTTGAAACGGCACGGTTATACCCGCAGGGCCCGATATTCGGGTAAAGTAGTTTGCCGTGATATTTGTGGCATCGATTATCACTCCGCAGATCAGCATCGAGAAGTTTATTAAAAGAGCCACTATTATCAATGGCACTAATCTTTTTTGCGCCTCGTATTCTCTAATTCGCAAAATAGTGGCGATGCCAACTACAACAAAGCCAAGAACAACAAGCATATTGGAAAAATCCCTTACAATTGACCAGCCGTGCTGTACTGCTGCTGCATCAGCCGATCCGCCCCTGGTTAAAGGCGTCTGCAGTATTGATGAACTGGCAACCGTTTCAAACAGGCCCATAGACAGGCCAAAAAACATATTAACCAGGGCCAGCATTATGCCCATAGTTTTTTCAGCCAGGAAAAGTCCGGTATCTGACCACCAGCTTGTATATTGATATGCGCCATATCCTGCTGCGCCTATGACAGACGTGATAAGCGCTACAATACCCCATGCGACTAAAGGAGCAATACCCGCCTCTTTTCTTTGAGGGTCGAGCATCAAAATAAAACCCCTTTTTATATTTCTAATCATAAAAATCTCAAAAGATTTAATATTCATCTATTTTACCATAAACAAAAGAAAAGAAGGCAACAGGGCTGTGGATAATTATTTTTTAGTCAAAACCAATGACCAATATTTTAAAGGAGTAAAAGGGAAATATTTTAATTTTTTAACAGCGATATTAAATCCATATTTTTCCGCAATATTTTTTAATTCCGTGAAACCAAGATGCCCGCTTTCTTTTTCGGTCGGAAAATATTTAATGAATTTTATTAGTAATTTTGAAAAGAAATCATCGGTTGAGGGAGTGTATATGAATAAATGCGCCCCTTGTTTTAAAACCCTATGGCATTCAAAAAATACTCTTTCCTTGTTTTTTAAATAATAGAAGGCGTCTATTATTGTAATTAAATCAAAATAGTCGTTTTCAAAAGGCAGGCTGTCTCCGCTAGCTGAAAAGAATTTTATATCTTTAAACTTCCTTTCAGCTATTTCTATCATTTTTCTGCTTTGGTCTATGCCGGTCAATTCTGTTTCTGTGTTAATCTTTTTTATTCTATTTAAAAAGTTTCCAGTCCCGCACCCTATGTCTAAAATCTTTGTTTTTTCTCTGATAAACCTCTCAATCATTTTGATATTTTGTCTGTGCGCCGAGGAATAAAAAGCCTGGACAAAAAAGATATCATAAAATTTAGCCGTTTTATCAAATTTATCCATAAAATTTAGACAGCTTAATCCAATCATCAATTGACAAGCTTTCTGCTCTTTGCTCCGGCTGTATGCCACATTTAACAAGTATTCCCAAAACGATATTTTTATCTAGCTCTAGCTTTTTTGTCAGATTGCCAATAATCTGTTTTCTCGGCTGGGAGAACCCGGCTTTTACAACTTTAAAAAATAGCTCCGGATTTACACGCAACGAATCTTTACGCGGAGTGATTTTGATTATTGCCGAATCAACTTTCGGCGAAGGCCAGAAGCAGTTTTTAGAAACGTATGAAATAATTTTTACATCGGCGTAGAATTGCACGGAAACAGCCAGCAGGCTCATGCGCGGAGGCTTGGCGCAGATTCTTTGGCCGACTTCTTTCTGGACCATTAAAACCATTAACTCGGGAGGGTTGTTGGCTTCAAGAAACTTCCTGATTACGGGCGAGGTTATATAATAGGGCAGATTAGCCACTATCTTATAGTCCTTTAAAGATGAAAGATTGGTTTTAAGAATATCTTCATCGACAACCTCCACGTTTTTATATCCCTCCAAGGTTTTTTGCAGGATTTCGCACATCTTTCTGTCTTTTTCAACTGCAACAACCCTTTTTGCTTTCTTCGCCAGCTCTTGCGTCAGGGTGCCTATACCCGGACCTATTTCCAAAACACCATCAGACGGCTTTAAATCAGCTGCTGTCACAATCTTTTCCAAAACATTTTTGTCTATTAAAAAGTTCTGGCCCAGGCCTTTTGAGGCGCGGGCGCCATGCTGAGATAATAATTCTTTGATTATTTTTACAGAAGTTAAAACCATATTTATTGTATTATACCATATGTGGATAAAAACTTGACCGAGGGTCTTTAAAATGGTATTTTTAAGTTAAAGTTTTTAAATTAGCCTAAAAGATTATTTCTAAG
>CAYVRE010000005.1:0-20164 GCA_964453095.1 uncultured Candidatus Saccharibacteria bacterium | reverse complement strand
AAAATGGTATTTTTAAGTTAAAGTTTTTAAATTAGCCTAAAAGATTATTTCTAAGATAATCGGCAAAATTATAATAAGGGCAAAGGAGATGATAAAGTGCCGAAACAATGCGCCAGGGCTGAACGCCGGGAATTTTTATTTTGGCCTAATAGCATTTGTTCTCTTCGGAACAATGTGTTTTTCACTTAATAGCTCGGCCAATTTTAACGGGATAGGCAACAGCCAGGAGACATTCTTCAACCCTTTTTTCGATAGTTCGGAGAGTTTGAGCAAAGACAGTTTTTTCTTCGGCCAGAATGGGCAGTTATCATTGGAGACGCCGGATCTAAAACTGATACAAGGTAATGCTATTTTCGGAGTTTCCACGCCACAGGTTCTTACCCCCAAGGTTTTAGGTGATGTATTCGGCGGCGATTCGCAGAACAAAAAAGACATATCTGAGTATAGCGTGCAGGCAGGAGACACTTTGCAATCCATTGCCCAGAATTATGGTATTTCAGTCAATACCTTGCTTTGGGCCAACGATCTTACCAGCTCCTCAAAAATTAAAGTCGGACAAAACCTGGTTATTCTGCCGGCGGATGGTATTTTACATCTTGTAAAAGCCGGAGACACCATAAGCGGAATCGTTTCAAAATATAAGGCCAAAGCAGACGACGTGGTGGCTTTTAACAGTTTGACTAATGAAAGCGATATATATATCGGAGATATTCTAATCGTGCCCGGCGGTGTGATGCCTAAAATAGTCGCGCCTTTGAAAAATATACAAGCTCCTTTGGCAGACAATTTCTTTATTTTCCCGACGCAGGGACGTATCACCCAAGGACTCCATTTCTATAACGCCATTGATGTCGCTAATAAGTGCGGAACTTCTATCTATGCTGCTGCTGCCGGCACGGTTCAGAGGGTAAAATACGGCTATAACTTTGGAGGCGGCAACCAAGTGACAATTTTGCACTCGGGAGGAATAACAACCTATTACGGACATTTAATGACAATCTTTGTAAAGCCCGGAGACAAGGTTAATGTCGGCGACAGGATTGCCTTGATGGGCGGTCAGCCCGGTATGGCCGGCGCTGGCCGTTCAACCGGCTGTCATGTGCACTTCCAGGTTATGGGCGCTAAAAATCCTTTGGCAAAATATTCTGTCGGCACCACGATAAATATGAAATAACCCCTTTAAAATATTCAAACAAAAAACCGAGGATTCCCCTCGGCTTTTTTGTTTTTCTATAGTACAACTTCCCTTGGCATAACTGCAGTTGGTTCTATTGTTTGGTAATCCGGACGACTATTTTCAAGATCATAAAAAACAAATCCAGCCGATTCTTCTGGGTCGTCCGGCTTGGTTTTTTTAATCGGAGCAAGAATCATAAGTTCCGGCTCTATGGCTTTTAAGAATTCGAATAATTTTTTAGGATTTTTAACAATTTCTTCTGAAAGACTGCGAGCCAATCCTTCCGGCATAGTAAAACGCATTGCATTTGATATGCCTCTTTTATCAACAAATTCAGATGTGTCAACGCTATATTGGACATCGAGAGAATATAGAGCTTCATTTGTTGCATCCTCAACGCCACAATCAATAAGGGTTACTGGCACGTCTTTTCCTACCTCTTTTTGCACCTGAACTTTTTTTATTCCTCCGAAAAAAGTCTTTTTTTCTTCTGTGACCATTTCTATTGTTTTTTGATGCTTTTTGATAGGACAAAGTATAATTAACACATCTCCAAATTTTTGCCAATTCCAACCATCAGATCTTACTCCGTTAAACGGCTTAACCGCATTATCGCCTTCTTTTTCAACAGAATAGGGATGATACAATTCTACACCTTTATTTTCTTCAGTATATCCCCGATAGCTCTTGCCCTTAGGAATTTTCGTGGTTATTTTATAAGCAACTTTTCCTTCTTCAAGGCCCTCCTTAAATTTTTCAACCAATCTTTCAAACTCTTTGTTTTCTTGACCCTCTTTGCTTTCTATTCCAAGACCCCCGCGCAGATTTTCTATTTCTTGATGATCTGCCGATTCTGATTGCTCCGCCTGTTTTTTTAATTTTTCTGATTCCTGTTTTCGCCATTCCGGATTATTTTTAATCCATTCAGGCACGGGAGATGCCCCGTCATCTTTTTCAGGTAAATTTGGCCCTTTTTCTAATGGCATATTTTTATTACTAATTAATTGATGTATTATATCACAAACAAAAAACCGAGGCGAACCTCGGCTTTTTTGTAGTTTATTTTCTATTTTTCGTGGCACTTTAAACAGGTTTTTGCTTCGGGGCAGGCCCTCAATCTTTCTTCGCCGATTTCCTTCCCGCATTTCTCGCAAACCCCGTATTTGCCCTCTGCGATTTTTTCTAAGGCTTTATTTACGTCTCTTAATTTCAGTTCCATGCTATGTTCGAGGGAAAGCAGATTGTCGTATTCCTGCATCTCATCCGCCTCTTCCTCCATGCTGCCATTCTCCCGGTTGGGGTATTTTGTTTCCCAATCGCCCTTTGGCACATCGTCTTTCTTGGCAAAACTTTCAAGCTCTTTCTGCAAAGAGTTTTTTCCTTCTTCTAATTTTCCCTTAAGCTCTTCAATGATTTTTTTATCCATTTTAAATCTGATTACTTGTATTGTTTTTTGTACCCTCTTCAACGTCTTGCATAAACTTTTTTCTTTGTTCTTCCTCTGCTTCGCCCGCTTTCATTAATTTCTCTTTGACGGGGCTGATGGGCACCGGGATTTCTCCTGCCGAAGGAGTCCATTGCTGCCTTTGGGTTTTTTCTTTCTCCCCCACCTTTATCTTTGCCGCTGCCTCCCTGGTTGTTTTCTGCTCTTCTGCCTGGCCTCTTCTTTTTTCTTCTACCCTGGCGATTACCGAAGAATATATTTCTCTCAGCGACTTGTCTATGCCCAGTATTTGATTTCTTAAGTTGTTTCTTTCAGCCACGAGAGCTTCAGATGACTTGTCGGTTTCCCTTATCTTGTTTCCCATGCCTTCCAACTGTTTTTCCACTTCCCATCTTTTTTTCTCTGTTTTTTTTATTTCTTCTTCCAGCTCCCACCTTCTCTGCTCCAGACTCTTTTTTTCAGAAGAGACGGCGCTGGACTGCTCTTTTTCCGTTATGAACTTTTGTTCTTCTTCAAACTTTTTTTCCTGTTCTAAAATTGAGTTAAGTTTTGATTCCCACTCTTTTTTTTCCAGCATAATTCTATTCTTAGCCAGTTTCAACACAGGGTCTTTTTCCTTGTCGATTTCTTCGGCTTGTTTTTCAAGGCCGAGCCGCTGGGATTCCAAAAGAAAAATCTGCTGCCTTTCCGGCTCTGTGGCATACTCTTTTATGTTTTTTTCAGCTATTCTTTCCTCTCCGGCGGTTTTCTCAAGCACTCTTTCTATTCCGGCCTTTTCCATCTCGGCCCTGGCCTGTTCTTTCTCCGTTAATCTTTTTTCCTGTTCTTGCCTTTGCTCTTCCAGCGTCTTAATTCTGACTATCTTGCCCCTTTCTTTTAGGGCATCAACCTCTCTCAAGGCCAGAAGGTCTTTTCTCATTGTCCGTATCTCGGCCCTTTTGAGAAATTCTTTTGTTTGTATTTCTTCGGCCTCTGTTGCCATATTTTTTATTTATTAGGTTTAAAGCCGGCATCGATGGCAGAAAGATTTATTCTGCCCATGCTGTCGATTTCAGTCACTTTAACCGGTATTTTGTCCCCTTCTTTTACAACGTCCTTGACGCTTTTTATCTGATAGGGAACAAACTTTGAGATATGAACTAGTCCTGATTGTCCGGGCAATATATCAACGAAGGCTCCGAAATCCATGATTTTTCTGACAATGCCCGTGAAGATTTCTCCAACCGCCACTTCTTTTACAATTCCTTTAATCCAATTTACGGCCCTATCTACGTTTTCCTGATCCTGGCCGGTGACGCATACCAATCCCGAATCATCAATATCAATGCTTACTCCGCCGCACTCTTCAATGATTTTATTTATCACGCTTCCTTTCGGCCCCACAACTTCGCCTATCTTTGAAGGGTTGATCATCATGGAAAATATTTTAGGAGCATAGGGCGACAAATCTTTTCTCGGCTCCGGTATCTCTTTCCTTATTATATCAAGTATTTTTAATCTTGCATCTTTTGCCCTGTCCAATGCCTCTTCTATAATCTTTCTATCAATTCCGTCTGTCTTGATATCCATCTGGATTGCCGTAATTCCGTTCTTGGTTCCGGCCACCTTAAAGTCCATATGGCCGAAGTGATCTTCCGGGCCCTGTATGTCTGTAAGAACTTTATACTTCCCCGTTTCTTCATCTTTGGCCAGTCCGATTGAAATACCGGCCACCGGTTCTTTAATTGGAACTCCTGCATCCATTAAAGCAATACAGGCAGCGCAGGTTGAAGCCATTGAAGTTGATCCGTTTGAAGATACAACTTCGGAAACAATTCTTATGGTGTAGGGGAACTTTTCCGGGTCGGGAATCACCGGCAGCAAAGCTTTTTCAGCTAAGTTTCCGTGTCCGATCTCCCTTCTTTTTGGTCCGCGCATCGGAGCTGTCTCGCCCGATGAAAAGGGAGGGAAGTTGTAGTGGTGCAAAAACCTTTTTTTGCCGACAAATTCCATTCCTTCCAATAATTGCTGGTCAGCAGGGCCTCCAAGAGTCAGAATAGAAAGCACTCGCGTTAATCCTCTGAAGAATACTCCGGAGCCATGGGCTCTGGGCAAAACGCCGACTTCGCAGGACAGTGCTCTTATATCGGTTGATTTTCTGCCGTCGGGCCGGTAGTCTTTTTCTATAATATTTTTAATGATTATTCTTTCAATTTCCTTTTCAAAAAAAGGCAGAACCTGTTTTGTTTTATTCTCCCCGGGATATTTTTTTTCCATATATTTTATCATTTCTTCTTTCAGAACTTCAGTCCCGCCGAGATTCTTTTCTCCCTTCGGCGCATTGTTTATGGCTTTTTCCAGCCTGTCCCCGAGGAATTCTTTGATTTCGCTTTCAACGCCTGTTTCAACAGCCGGCTCAAAAACATCCTTCTTTTTGCCTATTTTTTTAACCGCCTGGAGTTGAGAGTCAATAATTTTCTTCAGTTCTTTTTTAGCAATTTCATAGGCTTCCAAAACATCTTTTTCTGAAACTTCTTTGGCTCCCATTTCAATCATATTGATTAAAATATCTCCGTCCTTTTCAATGGCCGACAAGGTGATGTCCATTCCGCTTTCTTTCCTCTGAGCATAATTGGAATTGAAAATCCAATCGCCGTTGGTTTTGGTAACTCTTATAGCTCCTAATGGCCCGTTCCATGGGATATTGGAAGTTGCCAAAGCAAATGATGCTCCAATCATGCCTAAGATATCAGGATCGTTTTCTCCGTCCCACGAGAGGCAGGTGATAATAACCTGGACTTCTTTTTTAAAGTCCTTGGGGAACAGCGGCCTGATGGCCCGGTCAATCATTCTGGCGGTTAAAATCGCTTCATCTGTCGGCCTGGCTTCCCTCCTTACAAACCGCGAGCCGAATATCTTTCCGGCGGCATAGAATCTCTCTTCGTATTCAACCGTAAGAGGGAAGAAGTCTATTCCTTCCCTTGTGAAGGGAGAAACAACAGCGGTTGCCAAAACCTCTGTTTCTCCGCACTGAACCAGGCAGGATCCGGACGCCTGCTCTGTCCAATTGGTAGTCTTAATTATTATGGGCTTCTCGCCCACTTTGATTTCGAACGTATCTTTCGTTGCCATATATTTTTGCAAAGCAGATATACAAATGCATGCCAATGGTGCAAAATTAATTTGAACAATTGGTATGAATTAGTACACCTGCCAGCGATTAATTATTTTTTTAATAAAAATTTAGTAAGGCCGTCGTCTAAATCGATGAATTCATCGGCAACCTCAATCAATTTTGCAGAAGTTGTTTTTCCAAAAGCCATTACTTCCACCCTCTTCCCCTGGTTTTTTAAGTATTCCACTAAGGCGATAAAATCTCCATCGCCGGAGCATAAAACAATTACATCGAGTCCAGGAGCTGTGCGGATGGCATCAATTACAATGCCCACATCCCAGTCAGCTTTTTTAGCCCCGCCATACCATTCCTGTAAATCTCTTACTCTTGTTTCGATTCCAATTTTTGCCAAAGCATCAAAAAATGGCGCTTCTTCGCCAGTTTTTGTGCGCACGACATAGCCAAAAGCCCTGATAAACTTTCTTCCGGCTATCGCATTTTTCAAAACCTCTTGATAATTAACCTTTGCATGATAAAGGTTTTTCGCCGAGTGGTATAGGTTTTGCACGTCGATTAATACTTCTACTCTTTGTTCTTTGGGTTTTGGCTGCATTATTTCTTAAGCCCTATTTTTTTGATGATAGAGCTATATCTTTTTTCCGAAGTTTTTTTAAGGTAAGCCAGAAGCTTCTTCCTTCTAATCACCATTTTTATCAGGCCCCTTTTAGAGTGCACATCTTTAGTATGCTTTTTAAGATGCGAGACCAGCTTGTCGATTTCTTTGGACAACAAAGCAATCTGGACCTCTGAAGACCCGGTATCTTTTTCATTTGCGCCCACTTCTTTGACTATTTTTATTTTCTCTTTTGTTTTTAATGCCATATTTTATTATATTACTTATTTAATACAAAAGAAAGCTCAAAGCTTCCTATGTATAATATACTCTGTTTTTGTTTTTTTGTAAATACCCTTGTGGATATTCAAAAATAAAAAGAGGGCGGAGTGTTTCCTTATTTTTGTTTTTATGTTATAATTATACAAATCATTAATTTTGAAACCATGAAAAAAGTTTTGTTATTAGTCGGTTTGTTTTGTTTATTGTTTATATTATTTGCCCCGGTTTTAATCAGCGCGGCGTCCAACCCAACACCAGGCCCCCTTGTCCAATGCGGGAATGATGCAAATGGAAATGGAAAACTCGATGACAACGAACTCTGCACGATAGATGATTTTTTAAAAATGATCGGAAGGGTATATAACTTTATTGTTTGGAACATAGCCACGCCCCTGGCAATATTAGCGGTTTTAATCAGCGGAATAATGATCCTTATTTCAGCTGGCAATCCTAAATGGCTACAAATAGGAAAGGACATTTTGAAGGTTGCAGTTTGGGGATTAGTATTGGTGTTTTCTGCCTATCTGATTATCAATACCATATTACTGGCAATCGGCGCAGCGCCCTTGAAATAATTATTTTCGCCCCATTAGCTCAGTTGGTAGAGCAGTACTCTCTTAAAGTAACGGTCGCAGGTTCGAGCCCTGCATGGGGCACAACATTGACAATGTCAAACAAGTTTGCTATTATTAGAATAGAGAAGTAGATATTGTGCCTACTTTCGAATACAGCACTTTTGCAAGAAAGGAACAGCAAAATGGGGTACAGGTATGAGTATGAAGACACAGATGCACCGATTACTACCTCTGGAATTGACCGAGATGTGCTTGGTGTAGACCCATCAGCTATCAAGTGTACTATTTACGACGAAGATACTGATGAAGAGCTTGCTAGTGGCCTCGGGAATGATGAATACGAGGCTAAGCAAGCTGCTGAGGATAAGCTGTGACATCACCTATTTTAGGACTTACCGGACGTAAGTCCTCTTTTTTTACAAAAGAATGTGCCCTCGCCAGGATTCGAGCCTGGAACGTCTGCTTCGAAGGCAGAAGTGATATCCAGTTTCACCACGAGGGCGCGCTATTAATTTAATACATTTTAACATTTTAATTGAAAAATATCAATTTTTAGAATAAGATACAATATATATCATGATTATTCCAAAAGAGGTAAAACAAATTATCGCCGGTTTGAATAAGGCCGGTTTCGAGGCATATATTGTGGGCGGATGCGTCCGCGATTTTTTGCGCGGAGTAGAACCGCAGGATTGGGATGTAACCACCAATGCCAAGCCTGAGGAGATACAAAAGGTATTCCCGAATAGTTTTTATGAAAATAACTTTTTAACCGTTACCGCGCGGACCAAAAGCAAAAACCCTAAATTAGCTGAAATTGAAATAACAACCTACAGGTTGGAAGCGAAGTATTCCGATAAAAGGCACCCTGACGAGGTGAAATATGCCAAGACACTGGAAGATGATTTAGCCAGAAGGGATTTTACCATAAATGCCATGGCCTTAGAAATGAAGGGAGTAAAAAAGAATGTTATAGACCCCTTCGACGGACAGAAAGACCTGAAGGATAAAATAATCAGAACGGTAGGAAAGCCGGAAGAAAGATTTAATGAAGATGCTTTAAGAATGCTGAGGGCGGCAAGGTTTGCAACAACTTTGGGTTTCGAGATTGAAAAGAAGACAGCTGAAGCAATCAAAGAAAACTGCCTCTGGCTGGAAGCAATTTCAAAAGAGAGAATCAGAGATGAGTTTGTGAAGATAATCATGGCAGACAAGGCGGCGGACGGCGTGGAGCTGTTAAGAGAACTGAAATTGTTAAAATATATCGTTCCGGAATTGCTGGACAATTACGGCGTCAGCCAGAATAAGCATCATATTTACGATTGTTATCAGCATGCAATAAAATCATTGGAATTTGCAGCCAAAAAAAAGTTTAATATGTACGTCCGCTTGGCGGCTCTTCTCCACGATATCGCCAAGCCGATAGTCAAAGCCGGGCAGGGAGAAGAAGCCACCTTCTATAACCATGAAATAGTCGGGGCTAAGATAACATTCCAGATTTTAAACAATCTGAAGTTTTCCAAAAAAGAAGTTGAAAAGATTACCAAGCTGGTGAGATATCATCTGTTTTACTACAATGTCGGAGAGGTCGGCGATTCGTCTGTCAGGCGCTTAGTCAGGAATATGGGGCCGGAAAACATGGAAGAGCTTTTGCAGGTGAGATATGCGGACAGAATTGGTTCCGGCGTGCCCAAGGCCGAGCCGTATAAGCTGAGACATTTGAAATATCTGATTGAAAAAGTAAGCCAGGACCCTATTTCAGCCAAGATGCTGAAAATAGACGGAAATGATTTGATAAAGCTGTTGAATCTACAGCCGGGTCCGAGAATCGGCCAGATTTTAGATATACTTCTGGGCTATGTTCTGGACGACCCGAAAAACAACAGCAAAGAGTTTTTGGAAAAAGAGGTTGAAAAATTAGGCAAATTAAGCGATAATGACCTGAAAAAGCTGGCCGACAAATCAAAGGAATCGAGGCAGGACATTGAAGTCAAGCGCGATGAAATGACCAAGCAAAAATACTGGGTAACGTAAAATAACGGGAGATGGTTTAGTGGTAGAATCTACGGTTCGGGACCGTAGGGCGGCAGTTCGATTCTGCCTCTCCCGAATGCTGGGCCTATAGTAAAATGGCATTACGCGTCATTCGCATTGACGAGTTCCGGGTTCGACTCCCGGTGGGTCCACCTTATGCCATTGGAAAAAACACAGAAAAATATTGCTTATCCTGAAGCCGGGCTCCGAGACGTGCTCCGCGCTTTTTGGTCCGGAATAAGACCGCAGAAATGGGGGTTGTTTTTTTTGGCGCTTTTCATGGTTTTAGCCAACGTCGGAGCAATCATAGTCCCTATTTTCTACAAGCAGTTCTTTGATATAATATCCGTCAGCGGAGATAGAACGGAAATCGCCGCAAAGCTGATAGCTATAATAATTCAGGTAGCCTTTTTAAATGGTTTTATCTGGATGTTTTTCAGGATAGCCACTATTTTTAACAATTTATACCAGACAGCAACCATTGCCCGTCTGAAACAGCAGTCGTACGATTATCTGATAGACCATTCCTACAGCTTTTTCAGCAACAATTTCACCGGCTCTCTCGTGCAGAGGGTCAATCGTTTTGCCAGAGCTTTTGAAACATTGAGCGACCGCTTGATCTGGGACGTGCTTCCTTTGTTTGTCAGAATTATTTCAATAATTATAGTCGTGGCCTTTATAAACAAATGGATTTCTTTGGTTATTTTCGTATGGATAGCCGTGTTCCTGGGATTTAATATTATGTTTTCCCGCTGGAAGCTGAAATACGATATTTCAGTGGCCGAAATAGATTCCAAAACAACCGGCTATCTGGCTGATACCATAACCAACCAAAACACCATACAGCTTTTTAACGGACAGGAATTTGAATCTAAAGGCTACAAAAATGTGACAGACCGGCAGGCCAGAATGACAAAGATCAGCTGGAACCTGGATTCTATAATGGAGGCCGGCCAGGCATTTCTGGGTTTTGCGATACAATTCTTGCTTTTCTATTTCGCCATCAGGTATTGGGAGCAGGGCTTGCTGACAATCGGAGCATTCGTCTTATTGCAGGTGTATATGATAGGGTTGATTGATCATCTGTGGGGTTTTACCCGCGTGGTTAGGAATGCCTATCAGGCCTATGCTGATGCCAAAGAAATGGTTGAAATTATGCTTTTACCGCACGAAATAAAAGACACGCCCTTGGCCAAAGAACTTTCAGCGAACAAAGGAGAGATTGAATTTAAGGGATTAGGATTCAGTTTTAATAAGACAAGAGAGGTTTTGAAAGATGTAAGCTTGATAATCAAACCGGGAGAAAAAGTGGCCCTAGTGGGGCCTTCGGGCGCAGGAAAAACAACTTTTGTAAAATTACTGTTGCGGCTATACTCTGCCACCGCAGGAAAGATTTTAATTGATAATCAGGATATTTCAGAAGCAACCCAGGAAAGCTTAAGAAAAAACATCTCAATGGTCCCGCAGGACCCGATACTTTTTCACCGCACTTTGAGGGAGAACATCGGATATGGAAAAAGGGAAGCGACCAAGCAGGAAATTGAGAAAGCGGTTGCTCTGGCTCACTGCGATGAGTTTATAAAAGAATTGCCCTATGGTTTGGAAACCTATGTCGGAGAGCGGGGAATCAAGCTGTCCGGAGGAGAAAGGCAGAGAGTGGCCATTGCCAGGGCTATTTTAAAGAACGCCCCCATTCTGATTTTAGATGAAGCCACATCAAGCCTGGACTCCCAATCAGAACTATTAATTCAGGATGCTTTGAATAACTTGATGGCCGGTAAGACAACAATTGTTATCGCCCACCGCTTGTCAACGATACAAAAGATGGATAGGATTATTGTCATAGACAACGGAAAAATTATTGAGCAGGGAAGCCACGATAAATTGCTGAAGAAAGAGGAGAGTTTGTATAAAAAGCTCTGGGAGCTGCAGGCAGGCGGATTTTTGAAATCAGAAGACGAAGAAGCGGAAGAAGAATTGGAAGAGGCCGATGAAAAAAGAAGCGAAGCTAAAATGGCTAATTTTTAGAAAAAAATTATCAATGGATAATTTCTAAGAAAGTTGTAGAATAGAATAATATGATTAAAATATAATTAAATAATTAAAAATTTATGGAACAAGAAATAAAAAGAAATATGCCAAGAGATGTTTTTTTGCACCTTCTGGCAATAGTCACGCTTTACTGGTCGGCAGTAAGCTTTGTGACATTGCTTTGGCAGTATATAAATCATTTTTTCCTCGATGTTTTGGATTACTATAGTGGTAATTTTAACGGGCCCATGAGGTTTGCTGTTTCTTCTTTGATTATTGTCTTCCCTATCTTTATTTTAGTTTCCTGGTTTCTAAATAAAATTTATGAGAAAGAATCGCAGGTACGGGAATCGAAAATAAGGAAATGGTTGATTTACTTAACTCTCTTTATCACGTCTTTAGTCATTATCGGCGATTTAGTAAGCGTTATAAACACGCTTCTAAACGGCGACCTAAAGGCCAGATTTATCCTAAAAGCCATTTCAATACTTTTAGTAGCCATTGTCATTTTCTGGTATTATCTTGATGATGTAAGGCGCGAAACGCCGACAAAATTAGCAAAATATTTTGCCTGGGGCACAGCCACGACAGTTTTAATAGTCGTCATCGGCGCTTTCTTCATAATCGGCTCGCCGGCAACTGCCCGTTTAATACAGTTTGATGCGCAAAAAGCAAACGATCTTTCTATTATACAGTCGCAGATCGTAAATTACTGGCAGAGAAAAGAGGTTTTGCCCAATTCCCTATCCGATTTGAATGACGCTATTTCCGGATATAAAGTTCCGGTTGACCCGCAATCAAATGCTGCCTATGAATATATTGTAACAGATGCCGCCAACCTATCTTTTGAATTATGCGCCACCTTTAACAAACCAAGCCAGAAAGATAACAGCATAAGGGCTGCTTATCCAATCGGACCAATCGGAATTGGCGCTGATCAAAATTGGGAACACAGCGAAGGCCGAGTATGTTTTGAAAGAGCAATTGATAAACAACTTTACCCTCCGTTGAACAAAACAAAATAAATTGTGGATATCTTGTGAAAAAAGCATATAAAATCTTGTGGAAAAAATTAGGATAATTGAAATTACAGACAAAAAATATCCTAAGGCGTTGAGGGAGGCGCTGAATAAACTTACGCCGAGTTTGGGGTCAAAAAAATTGTATTACAAGGGCGAATGGAATGAAGATTTATTTAAAAACTGCTTGGCAGTGGTGGGTTCGCGCCATTTAACTGCTTATGGCAGAAGAGCAACCGAACAGCTAGTAACCGAAGTGGCAGCTGCCGGAATAACTATTGTTTCGGGCTTTATGTATGGAGGCGATGAAGCGGCGCACTCTGCGGCGGTAAGGTGTGGAGGCCGGACAATTGCTGTAATGCCTTGCGGAATTGATTTGATACATCCTTCTTTCCAAAAAAAATTATATGAAGAAATTTTACAAAATAACGGCCTGATTATTTCTGAATATCCAGATAAAGACCAGCCGCAAAATTTTACTTATGTGCAAAGGGACAGAATTGTGGCCGGTTTATCAAAAGCAGTTTTAGTTACAGAGGCTGCGTTAAATTCTGGCTCGCTTATTACAGCCAGCTATGCAAAAAAATATGGCAGAAAAATTTTTGCTTTGCCCGGACAAATTACCAGCGAAGTTTCAAAAGGAACATTAAAATTAATTAAAGAAGGCGCCGAACCGGTTAGCGAAGCAAATGATATTTTAAGTTTTTACAAAGTTTTAGTCAGCCAGAAGCCCGCCCGCCATAATGCTGCAGCTTTGGGCGGGAAAAAATTAGATACGCTCGAAGAGCGTATAATAGATTATTTGCGCAGAGAACCAATGGAGGGTGACGCTCTAGCTCGTGCCTTGGTAATTCCCGTTGCCCAAATCGGTACCGCCCTATCTTTGATGCAGTTAAAGGGCTTTATTAGCAACGACTCCGGAAAATATTATTTAAATTAAACAAATATGTTTTACAAAAATTGGCCATATTGGCTAAAGGGGGGAGTTATCGCTGGAATAATCAATCTTGGAATAGTGCTGATAGTTTATATAATAAATACCCAAATAAAAAATCCAATGCACTATAATTGGATGAAGCTTGACTACTATCCGTATTTTGGCAAAATTCTTGCTAATAGTATTTTTATTACAGGTTTATTTGGTTTTATTATATTATTTATCATAGGTACATTTTTGAAAAAATTAAATATTTCTTTTCGCATCCCAGAGATTTATAAAGGAGGGGGTTTTGACATGGGGGGAGCTTTTACGTTATTCGGCTCTTGGTTGGTTGTTGTTTCAAGCTTTGTATTTTATTTTTTAGTCGGGGCAGTAATTGGCTTAATTTACGGGAAAATAAAAAATAAAAAATAAAAATATGCTTATAAAAGTGCCGAGTGTGGCGAATTTGGGCCTGCACACAATAAAGGTTGACATTGAAATTAACTTGGCAAACAAAGGTTTGCCAGGGTTTGAAATTGTAGGGCTTCCCGACAAATCAGTTGGTGAAAGCAAAGACAGGGTGCGCACTGCCATTGCTACTTCTGGCATTGATTTTCCACAAAAGAAAATAACCATTAATATGGCGCCAGCCGATGTGCCGAAAGAAGGCTCAATGTATGACCTGCCAATTGCAATTGGAATTTTAAGCAGCGTGCTGGAATTCCCCATTCCTGACAAATCATTATTTTTAGGAGAATTATCTTTTGACAGCTCCTTGCGCCACACCAAAGGAGCTTTTTTAATGGCGCTTTTTGCAAAAGAATTCGGTTTTAAAAATTTATTTGTTCCAAAAGATTCGGCCAATGAGGCTGCTTGCATTAAGGGAATAAAAGTTTTTCCGGTTGAAAACTTAACGCAAATTTGCAGGCATTTGTTAAACGACCCAAAGGGTGCCCCAGAAATTTTTCCGGTTGAGTATAAACAAGTTTCAGAAAAAACTTCAGTTCCTGTGGAATTTGATATGAAAGAAGTTTTGGGCCAAGAACAGGCAAAAAGAGCAATGGAAATTGCGGCAGCAGGCGGACACAATATTATAATGATTGGCTCGCCGGGCTCGGGCAAAACAATGTTGGCGCGGGCTTTGCCGGGAATTTTGCCTCCGTTAAATGAAGCGGAATCTTTAGAAGTTACAAAAATTTATTCGGCAGCCGGAGGCATTCCTCCGGGCGGATCTTTAATAATCAACAGGCAATTCCGGGCTCCCCACCACACAGCAAGTTTGGCCGGCCTGGTGGGCGGAGGAAGCAAACCGCAACCAGGAGAAATAAGCTTGGCGCACCGCGGAGTTTTATTTTTAGATGAGTTCAACGAATTTCCGCGGTCAATTATGGAAGCAATGCGTCAGCCGTTGGAAGACGGCATGCTCACAATTTCCCGCTCAAAACAAAGAGTGGTTTATCCGGCTGATTTTATGCTTGTGGCCTCAGCCAACCCCTGCCCCTGTGGCTATGCCATGCATCCAAAAAAGACATGCACCTGCAGCCAAAATCAAATTCAAAAATACCAAAAAAGAATTTCCGGCCCCATTTTAGACAGAATTGATTTGCACATTTCTGTTATGCCGGTTGATACAGCAGAGTTTTCCGACAACCAAAAAAATTCTGAATTTTTGGAGCCGTCAGGAAAAATAAAACAAAGAGTTCTGGCTGCCCGCCAAATGCAGCAAGCGCGGTTTGCAGATGAAATAATTCATTCAAACAGCCAGATGAAAAACAGCCATGTTAAAAAATATTGCAAACTTTCAAAAGAGGTGGAACAAATTTTACGGCAGGCCAGTTTAAAATTCCAGCTTTCAGCAAGAAGCTATATGAAAATGATAAAAGTGGCGCGCACTATTGCTGACTTGGAGGGAGCTGAAGAAATTGCAGTCAGTCACATGGCAGAAGCCCTGCAATATAAACCAAAAAATTACGAACTAGCTTAATTCGCTCGGGAAATGATTTTTCGCTAGATTTCGTTCGAAAATTAATTTTAGTCGGCACCGGCGTCGAAATTTCCAGCGAAATTTCGCGCCTCATTCTCGGCAGTTTATCCCGCCCTGGCGGGAACCATGCTAAACTGCCTCCGAAGGTGCCTTTAAAATTTATTTTCTCACTTAACTATATTATATGTCGCAACATAACGAAATCGGGAAAATTGGGGAGGATTTAGCCAGGGAGTATTTGGAGAAAGAAGGTTATAAAATTTTGGAGCAGAATTATAAAACAAAATATGCTGAAATTGATTTGGTTGCCGAAAAATCCAACGGATTTTTCGGGGAAAGGAGTTTAGTTTTTGTGGAGGTGCGCACAAAAGTTGGAGAGAACTGGGGCAGTCCCGAAGATACAATAAACAAAGCTAAGTTGCAAAAAGTTTTGTGGAACGCAAAAACATATTCGGCATTTGAAAAATGGCAGGGTCCTGCCAGGATTGATGCAGTTTGTATTGTTTTAAAACCAGATTTTACCGTAAGCCGCCTCACCCACCATGAAAATATTATCTCATAGTGAGTATCTTGTGAAGAAAGGTATAAAATGTTGGGGAAAACATGTTGAGAGGAAGAGAGTTGACATCAGTTTTTAATAAGCATATAATTTCTGTGGTTGTTTGAAATACTTTTTTGGAGGGTAAGGCAATGGAGATTACCGCTGTGAAGGCTAAAACAAACGGAGAGTTTGTCGAGATTTTATTAGGCACAGAAATCAGCGATAGAGTCGGCGCAAGAAATTTTCTCAACGGTGTTTTTGTATTTGGGGCATGGCTGAAATCTCCAGCCAATAAAAAAAACATGGAAAGCATAGCAGAAGTTTTTTCTGCCCAAGTTTCAGAGCACATGAATCAATTGAGGCTTTCTGGGTCCACCCGCAATGAAGTGCTTAAAAATTCACGAGAATTTTTAAGCGAGATTCACCGAATAGCCTTAGATTTTGGCGAAAAAATTGATTTGGCGCCGGCTGAAGAAATTCTTGGCCGGGTTTAGAAAGCGGCAATTTGACAAGAAAGCTTGGTTTTGCTAAACTGATATAATCAAGGAAATGAATTAACTTGTCCGTCTGACCACGGACATTATTTTTTATAATTTTATGGATATAAAATCATTTAAGGGGGCTCTTGCCCAGATAGCTGAGGAAAGAGGCATTACTCCCGAGAAAATCATAGAGACTATCGAGGCCGCCATTGCAACGGCATACAAAAAGGATTACGGCAAAAAAGGACAGAAGATCAAAGCCAAGTTCAACCCGGTATCGGGCGATGTTAAGTTTTGGCATGTGAAGCTGGTTGTCGACAGCTCAATGCTCTATACCGAAGAGGAAGTGGAAAAGTTAAAAGAAAAAAAAGAGTTTTTACAGGAAGAGCCCAGCCCCGAAGGCGAGGAGCCCAAAAAGTTTGTTTTTAACGAGGAAAAACACATAATGCTGGACGAAGCCAAGAAGGAATATCCTAAGATTAAAGTCGGCGAAGAGATAGAGATTCCTTTAGCGGCAAAGCAGGATTACGGCCGGATAGCTGCTCAGACAGCCAAGCAGGTTGTTTTACAAAAAATCAGAGAGGCGGAAAAAGAAACGATATCAACAGAGTATAAATCGAAGGAGGGCGAGATTGTTTCCGGTATTGTGCAGAGGATCGAAGGCCATACTGTTTTTGTGGATATCGGAAAGACATTGGGCATCCTTAACAGGGAAGAGCAGATTCCCGGAGAGTTTTACAGGCCGGGACAGCGCATCAAGCTGTATATGCTCAAAGTTGAAGACACCCCCAAGGGTTCGGTGGTTATGCTTTCAAGGGCATATCCGAAACTGATTTCAAAGCTGTTTGAACTTGAAGTGCCGGAAGTTGCCTCCGGCGTGGTTGTTATCAAATCAATCGCCAGAGAGCCGGGCTTTAGGACTAAGATAGCGGTGGTTTCAAACCAAGAAGGCGTGGATCCCATAGGCGCCTGCGTTGGCCAGAGAGGAACGAGAATTATGGCGGTGATAAATGAATTAGGCGGAGAGAAGATTGATGTGGTTGAATGGCAGGAAATCCCCGATAAGTTTATTTCCAACGCTCTGGCTCCGGCTAAAATAGTTGAAGTAAAAATTGGAGAAAAGAATACAGCGGTTGTTTTCGTGCCGGAAGACCAGCTTTCATTGGCTATCGGCAAAGACGGCAGAAATGTAAGGTTGGCCGCCAACCTAACCGGCTGGAAAATAGACATTAAGACAAAAGATGTGCCGGCGGAGGAAACTGGGGGTGAATCAAAAGAAGAAGAAGCTGAAGAAAAACCCAAAAAAACTAAAAAAGCTAAAAAGTCCGCCCCAAAAAAAACCGAGGCGGAAAAAACAGAGGAGCCCCTTGCCGAAGAAAAATAATTATAAATGATTTTAAAAGAAAACAATTTTGCATATATCGACGGCCAAAATTTGAACCTTGGCATAAAAAGTATGGGGTGGATTTTAGATATGAAAAGATTCAGGATTTATTTGAAGGAGAAGTATAGCGTTTCGAAGGCGTATATTTTTATTGGTTTTGTAGCAGAATATCAAAGAATGTATAATGCTTTTCAGGAGTACGGTTACACTTTAATTTTTAAGCCAGTTATAGACGCAAAAGAGCCGAAGGGCAACATTGATGCGGATTTGGTTCTGCGCGCAATGATTGACTTTTCTGAAAATAAATTTGACAAAGCTGTTGTTGTAACCAGCGACGGAGATTTTTATTCCTTAGTAGATTATTTTTATTCAAAAGGCAAATTAGAAAATGTAATAAGCCCGTATTTTAAAACCTGCTCTTCGCTTTTGAAGAAAACTGCAAAAGAGAAATTGATATTTTTAGACAATTTAAAAGAAAAGTTGGAGTATAAAAGAAAAAGCACCGCTTAAGGACGAAACCCTAAGAAGTGCTTCTTCATATAAATCTATTTTAAGTATAGCAAATTAAAGGCGCTTGTCAAGACCAGAGAGCACAACATAATTAAAGGAGAAAAATATTTTATTTTTTGAAATTATGGGAGAAACGCCACGTCAAAATGAAAATGAATTATCTTTTAAAATAGACCATCTAGCTGAGGGCATCCGACCGATTATCGCTTGTATTGGAAGTATTGAACAATATGGAGGCGAGATGGCAGAAATCGAGACGATTATTCATACTGGCGAAAAAGTTGATTTTTATGAAAATCCAGGTAACTTAGAAAAAAGAAAATTTAAGAATGGTGGCGATCAAACTTACGTAATTTCTACAATTGACGAGAAGCCAAAATATACTAATGAATTATTAGATTGCACCAGTTTGGTAGCAGTAGGTCGTAAAGCCGATTCAGAAGTACAAATATCTTTTCTGACACATCAAAATCCAAATGCGTTTTTTGGTAAAACAAAAGAATTATTTATTAAGCATCTTAAAGAACAACTCCAATTGCTCAAAGAAAAATGTTTGGATAAATCCATAGACGTGGCAATTGTCGGGGGTAAATTGACAGAGGACGATGTTTTTGAGTATCAGAGATCGTTGGAGGTTTTAGGATCTGTTGTTGAGGCTGTGCTTGGTTTTGATCCTACAGTGGTTTCCGGTCCTAAATTTAGGATGCAAGACAACGTTTTTTTAGATACTGCCAACAGAAGGTTATATGTCGAACGACCTCCGGGACGGAGTAGTTCATATGATGCTACTTTCAAAGTAAAAAATGTTGAAAAAATGAAAGAAAAATGGCAAAAGAAGAATCCATACGAAAAATAAAATAAATTTATTTTTAAAATTTATGGCAAATCCAGAGATGGGTTCGCGGGAACCCGAGGAAGAAATCCCGCAACAAGCGGATCATAACGAAGGTGATAAAAAAATAAGCCGAAGGAACTTTTTGAAAACGGCGATAGGCGTGGTAGTTGGAGCATCGGCTGTTGCCGGCGGATTAGAGTTGGCTTCTAGACATAATAAGGACGAATCTAAAAATAAGAACCCAGAAAAAGAACATCCACTTAAAACTGATACAGTAGAAAGTATTTCAAAAGAAAATGTCAGCATAGTTTTAGATAAGAAAGGAAATGTCACCAGTTTTTTTGTGAAAGACGGGGGAAATGTGGCCGAAACGATAAAAATGGTGAAGGAAACAGGATATGAACTTAGGGATGTTGTCAAAATTTTTGATGAAAAAGGAACATATATTTGGGTTGAACCGCGCGCTTTAGACATAAAATCTTTAAATCTTGCGTCGGAAAAAAGATCCAAAGGAGATAAAAAATCAAAAGAAGATCCTGATGTTGAATTTATAGACGGGCTTTTGAAAAAATATAAAAATAAAATTAATAAATAAAAACTATGAGTCTCATATATTATCCGATTATAGTTTCGTTGTTTGCGCTGGCGTTTGTCTGGTTTCTGATTTTACAAATCAGAAAAGCTCCGGCTGCCGGAGGCAAAGCAGTTGAAATAACCGCCGCAGTCCAGGAAGGAGCTATGTCTTATTTGAAAAGACAATATAAGGCAATCGCCATTGTAGGCTTGGTTATTTTTATTTTGCTTTTTTTCATGGGTTGGAAAATTGCAATCGGATTTTTAATCGGCGCTGTTTTATCGGGCGTATCCGGATTCATCGGAATGATTGTTTCGACTCAGGCCAACACCAGGGTTGCCGAATCAGCTAAAAAAGGATTAGCTAAGGCCTTGGATATTTCTTTCAAGGGAGGGTTAATTACCGGTTTAACAGTGGTCAGCTTGGGACTATTATCCGTCTCCGGCTACTATTTTCTAACCGGTATTGATGGATTGATAGCTTTGGGTTTTGGAGCTAGCTTAATTTCTGTCTTTGCCAGAATCGGCGGAGGCATTTATACCAAAGCCGCTGACGTAGGGGCTGATTTAGTCGGCAAAGTTGAAAAAGGAATTCCGGAAGACGACCCAAGAAACCCGGCAGTTATTGCCGACCAGGTAGGCGATAATGTCGGCGACTGCGCCG
>CAYVRE010000004.1:0-31224 GCA_964453095.1 uncultured Candidatus Saccharibacteria bacterium | reverse complement strand
AAAATAACTGTTGCAGCCGGCCGCGGAGGCCGCGGCTTAGTGACTTTCAGCAAGACAAAGAAGACACTGGGACCCACCGGCGGCAGCGGAGGCAACGGCGGCAGCATCTTTATTAAAGGAGTCGCTGACTTGGGCGCTTTGAGGCAATTCCGTTTTAAAAAAGACATCAAAGCAAAGGATGGAGAAATCGGCAGGTCTCAGCTCAACGACGGCACAGATGCGGAAGATTTAATTTTGATTGTTCCCGTCGGCACAGTTTGCCATAATCTCACAAGCAAAGACATTGAGATTACAAAAATCGGCCAACGGGAATTGATTGCAAGGGGCGGGCAAGGAGGAAAGGGAAACTATTTGTTCAGATCAGCAACCAATACCAGCCCGATGCAATTTCAAGAAGGAAAACCCGGGGAATTCTTTGAAATACGCTTAGAGCTAAAAATGATTGCTGATGTCGGATTTATAGGGTTGCCCAATGTTGGCAAGTCCAGCTTGCTCAATGAGCTGACAAATGCAAACAGCAAGGTTGCCAACTATCCTTTTACAACCCTTGAACCGAATTTAGGCACATATTATGATTTAATTTTAGCTGACATCCCCGGACTTATAGAGGGCGCATCAACCGGCAAGGGCCTGGGCATTAAATTTCTGAAGCACATAGAGCGCACAAAAACCTTGTTTCATCTTATTTCAGCTGATTCTGACAATCCGATTCAGGATTATAAAACTGTAAGAGCAGAATTAGAGGCGTATAACGCATTGCTCTTAGAAAAGCCTGAATACATTTTTATAACCAAAAGTGACACAACCTCCCCTGATGTTATTTCAGAAATAAAAAAGCAGTTTAAAAAGATAGAAAAAGAAGCCGTGGCAATTTCCATAATTGATGGCGAAGCTTTGGAGAATATAAAAGAAATATTTAATAATCTGATTCTGGGGAAAAAGGCATCGGCTAATACCGCGGACAACTCCTGAAATCTCCGGCCATAAGTAATCGTGGCTGAGCTTACGAAGATTTCCTTTTCAAAATGTAATCCAGGCTCAATATAGACATTATCTTGTTGCCGATTATCCCCAGAGGCTTGGGCCCTGATGTTCTCTTCCCCTTGCCCAGCCCTATATACAGCGCGCTGTTTATAAGCCCGACGTGGCTGAAGGCCTGAGGAAAGTTGCCAAGCATAAACTTGCGCGAGACATCTATCTCTTCGGAAAATAACCCTAGAGGGCTTACGTGCCTAAGAAGATTGGTATACATCTTTTCCGCCTTCTCTATCTGGCCGGATAAAGCCAGGCAGTCAATC
This sequence comes from uncultured Candidatus Saccharibacteria bacterium, assembly GCA_964453095.1. Classification (GTDB taxonomy): domain Bacteria; phylum Patescibacteriota; class Minisyncoccia; order Minisyncoccales; family Staskawiczbacteraceae; genus XYD1-FULL-39-28. The sequence goes on along the minus strand of CAYVRE010000004.1, from coordinate 29,926 downwards.
AGCCAAAAGGTGCAAAGAATAAAAAATCCTTCCTTGCCGGGCAAACCGTCTCTGGATGTATAGCGCATAACCAGCCCGTTTTTAGTGAGATATTTCAAAGTAGCAGAAATAGTGCCTTCGATTCTCGGATCGTCAAAGGGCAGGAAGCCGACAATAGGAATCAACAAGTTGGCCGCATCCAAGTTTTTTGTGTCGTACGATTGCACGAAAGAGTTCAATTTTTTATCATATCCGTTTTTCAATATATCCTGGCGAATTTCATCCCGGGATTTCATCCATTGCTGGAGAGGAGCCTTGAATTGCTTTTTTTCAGCTATCTTAATCCCCCTGTCAATCGCCACCCAGCACATTACTTTAGAATATACAAAGTGCTTTCTTTTGCCTCTTGTCTCCCAGATGCCTGAATCTTTTGATTTCCATATTTTACATACATGATTGACTATCTTTTTTAAAAACTCCCAGTCATTTTTAGAAAGGCCCTCCCCGTAGCGGCTAGTTTCAAAAACAACATTCAAAATCTCTCCGTAGACATCGAGCTGAAGCTGAGATTTGGCCAGATTGCCTACTCTAACCGGCCTTGAATTTTTGTATCCCGACAAATGCCTCATTATCTTCTCGTCCAGCTCCTTTTCTCCGTGAAGCCCGTACATAATCTGGATGTCGGGAACCTTTATCCCCTTATACAGCTTCTTATACCAATTAAGAAGCTGTTTGGCCTCTTTTACGTTCCCCAGGTTATACAGCGCCTGCACGGTGAAAACCGAATCGCGCAGCCAATTAAACCGGTAATCCCAGTTGCGCACGCCTCCTATCCTTTCCGGCAAGGAAGTTGTGGCAGCCGCAGCTATAGCTCCCGTCTCGCCGTGAATCAATAGTTTTAGGATGAGGCCGGACCTGATAACCAAATCATGCCACTGTCCGTTGAAAACGCAGTTGCTCGGATCGCACTTATGTCGCCAGCTATCCCAAAAGGAATAAGTCTGCTTAAGCTGGTTTTCCATTTCTTTGACGCTGAAAGATTTTCTGATGCCGTACTGCATAATAACCCAAACCTCTTCGCCCCTGGACAAAGTAAAATCAGCTTCTGCGCAGGAGCGCTCAATCTTAAAATTGAAATGAGCGTCAAGATAAAGCTTTTCTTCTCCGGAAAAGGCCACTATCCCCGTATCCGTGCTGATAATTTCCGGCTTTACCCTGGCATAATTAAAGCGGGGCTTAAAAGCCAGCCTAAAAGGAACATACCCCTGGCTGCATTTTATTTTTCTTATCAGAATCTGCTGTTTATGCCAATTTTTTGATTTTTTGAAAGGTGGCATGAAATCCGTCAGCTCGGCCTGGCCGGAATCACATTTAAATTTCGTTTTGAGAATGTTAGTATGCCCGTCATATTCCTGAAAGCTGGAAAAAGACGGCCGCGGGCTCAATCTGAAAAAGCCTCCTTTGTCTTTATCGAGCAAAGAGGCAAAAACACTTTCAGATTCAAGATGGGGCAGGCACATCCAGTCGATTGATCCGTCGCTGGCTATAAGGGCCAGCGTCTCCATGTTCCCTATAACCCCATACCTTTCAAGGGCCTTGTAGCCGACCGCAGATTTCTTTCTGTTAGCCAACTCCTGGTCCTTTTTATTGACTCTGAATATTTTATTTGCAAATTTTACATTGTCCAGCAAAGCCATACTAGTATCTTGTTAAATATTTATTTAAAGATTATTGTATTATAGGGCGTGGATAAAAAATAAGCAAAGCAGATCCCATCGCAGGTTGTCTAACAAAATGCCTAGATATGACTTTTTTTGTTGTTTTTATGGTAAAATAACAAAAAAGGTCGCGGTACCAGCTTAAAAAATTAATAAAATAAAAAAAATATGAAAAACAAAATTTTAACGGCAGGATGCTTAATAATTGGCCTTGTTTTCGCCATTCATGCATCCGCCGCAAACCAGAACAGCAACGCGGGCACGGCTGTCCAGGCTCAACAGCAAACGCAAACAACAAACCAGGGGGAAAACAACCAGGTACAGGTTCAAAATGATGGAACCCAGGCTCAACAACAATCGCAAGATGAAAGCGGAACGGGAAACCAAAACCAGAATCAGGAGCAGAATCAAGGGGAAGAGAGTCAAATTAAAAACAATGAGAAAGACGGCAAAAATAACAACGGCTCAGAAATTTCTCAACAAAGAAGAAGCCAGGTGGCCAATGCGGTGCAGGAAATGCTGCAAGTCGCTGACAGAAGCGGAGGAATCGGCCAGCAGGTTAGATTAATAGCTCAGGCACAGAATCAAAATCAGGAAACACTGGAAAATAGCTTGCAGAAGGTTCAAAGCCGAAACCAGTTCACCAAATTTCTTATCGGCCCGAATTACGGAGAAATAAAGAATGCGGTGAAAATATTGGAACAGAATCGAGAACAGATTGAACAGTTAAACGAAATTAAAAACCAACTTTCCAATCAGGGCGAACAACAGAACCTTTCTGAGCAGATTCAGATCCTTGAGCAGGCCAATTCGGAAATTGAAGATTTTCTGAATGATTTTCAAAAAGGTTTCAGCCTGTTTGGATGGATGTTCAGATTATTTGCCAGATAACCATTCCAAAAAAGGTTAATAGTCAAACTTGACGCCGGAGGAAGACCTGTCGGCTCTTTTGCTGTCAACTTCTTTGAGATATACCTTTCTTATGCGTATATTCTTCGGAGTGACTTCAACTAATTCGTCGTCTCCGATATATTCCAAAGCATCTTCCAGCTCCATTGTTTTGGGAGTGTTAAAATGCTCTGTATTGCCCTCGCCTTTCGATCTCATATTAGACAACTGTTTTTCCTTGCAGACATTGACCCTGATATCGTTGGGCCTGGAATTCTGACCCACTACCTGGCCTTCATAGATTTCTACGCCGGGTCTGAAAAACAGTGTTCCTCTGCCCTGTACATTTCTTAATCCATACATGTTAGTCGGGCCGGTTTCGCAGGAAACCAAAGATCCCTGGTCTCTTTCTTTCCAATTTCCGGGATCAGGCAGATACTGGAAAAAAACCGTGTTGATTATCCCAAGACCCTTGGTGTCTGTTAAAAACTCTGTCCTATATCCGAAAAGGCCTCTTGTCGGGATTATAAACTCAAGGCATATTATTCCTCCGTTGTTTCTCATTTCCTTCAGTTCCGCTTTTCTGCCTCCCAGTTTTTGCATTACAACTCCCTGATATTTCTCCGGTACTTCGATAAAAACTTTCTCAAACGGGGTCATCATCTCCCCGTTGATTTTTCTTAATATAACCTGAGGCCTGGAAACCTGGAATTCATAACCCTCCCTGCGCATTCTTTCAATCAAAATCGCCAAATGCAGCTCTCCCCTTCCGGAAACCATCCAATTACTCTTATCTGTTTCCTCCACTCTTAAAGAAACGTCTGTCTCTAATTCCTTAAATAGCCTTTCTCTTATCTGCCTTGTAGTTGAAAACTGCCCTTCTTTGCCGGCAAAAGGAGAGTCATTGATCATAAAACTCATTTTAACGGTCGGCTCTTCAATATTAATCAATGGAAGCGCTTCCGGGTTCTCCGGATCTGCTATTGTTTCTCCGATAGTCACATCCGGTATTCCCGCAACGGCCACAATATCTCCGGCCTGCATTTCTTTTGTTTCCAATCTGTTTAATCCGGAAAAAGTCATCAAGGAAGTTATTTTACATTTAACTGCCTGGCCCTGCCTGTTGATATGAGTTATCTCCTGGCCGGCTTTTATCAGGCCGTTATATATTCTTCCGATTGCAATTCTTCCTTTGAAGCTATCGCCGGCTATGGAGGTCACCAGCATTTGCAAGGGTTTTTCCGCGTTAACTATGGGCGAAGGAATGTGCTGGACAATGGCATCAAATATGGGATTGATATTTTCCATCTTATTCAAATCAGATTCCAACCCTGCTTTTCCATCCCTGCCCGAAGCATATATTACAGGAAAATTTAAGCTATGATCGCCGGCTCCCAATTCTAAAAACAATTCGAATGTTGATTCTAATGCAAACTCCGGCCTAGCGCCGCTCTTATCTATTTTGTTTATAACCACAATAATTTTGTGGCCCATTTCCAAGGCTTTCTTCAATACAAACCTTGTCTGAGGCATCGGGCCTTCTTTGGCGTCAATTAAAAGCAGACAGCCGTCGGCCATATTCAAAACCCTTTCCACTTCTCCTCCGAAGTCAGCATGCCCCGGCGTATCAATTATATTTATCTTTGTATCTCCATATTGCACAGATGCATTCTTGGAGAAAATAGTGATTCCCCTTTCTCTTTCCAACTCATTGCTATCCATTATGCACTCCTGTCCCGTATCGTCTTTATTCATCTGGGTTTCAGACTGACGCAAAAGCGCGTCCACCAGTGTGGTTTTACCATGGTCAACGTGAGCAATTATCGCGATGTTTCTTATGCTATTCATTATAAAAAGTAATTATACATCAAAATTTGTTTAATGTCAAAATAACAAAGAACCCCCGGTTAAGGGGGCTCTTGTTCTAAAGCTAAATTTAGTAGCGATCTCTGTTGCCGCCGCCGAATCCGCCTCTGTTACCTCCGCCAAATCCTCCTGTTCGAGGGGCTCTTGGCTCCATTGGCTTTGCTTCATTAACTGTAAGAGTTCTTCCGTCGAGCTCTTTGCCGTTTAATGTTTCAATAGCTTTTTGAGCTTCTTCTTCGGTTGCCATTTCCACAAAACCGAAACCTTTTGAACGGTTGGTCATCTTGTCGATAATGATCGCGGCCGATTCAACTGTTCCGGCTGCTTCGAAGGTTGACCTCAAAGTAGCTTCAGTGGTGTCATAAGACAATCCACCCACGTATAATTTCTTTGCCATATTTGTTTTCTTAAATTTTATTATTAGTAAGCCGACCTGCTATTCTATTTTTCTTCTCACAGCTTACTTATAGTAAAAACCTAAGAAAGAAACTTAATAGAAACTTACTATTGTATATTAACACCATCTCGTAAAAAACGCAATGCTAACCTTCATAATGGGTTTCCGGATAGTTTTTGAATATCTGTCTGCTCTTTCTTTTTTTTACTTCCTTTTTCTTTTTTTCCGGCAGAGCAAGAAGCCATGCGATAAACGGAATTCTGAGCTTGTCTACAGACCAGGAATTATCTCCCAAAAGAGGCCTTTTTTCTTCTTGGAAACGGGTAAGCAAGACAAAAGTGGCTTGCAGACTCAGAGGAGACAGCTTATTGTGTTCTATTAAAAATTGCTCTTTGCTTATCATAATTCATATTACAACAATTTCCGGAAAAAATCAACCTTGGCGCCCAGGCAGACAAAAGGGTTGTGTCCCATTTTTGGTTTTGTGGTAGAATCAAATAAACAAAATTATTAACCGGAACAATAATATGGAGCAGAATAAAAAAAACATATTAATCGCGGGCGTCTTAATCGTCGGAGCAGGCGCCCTATTCCTGCTGTATAATAATTCCTTTTTAAAAAATGGGGCCTCGGAAGAAGAAAAAGAGTTTAATGAAAGCGGCCGGGCGAAAGCCATATTAGACGAAACTGATTTATGGAAATTTTACGAAGATAAAGATACCGGATTATTGATTAAATACCCCGGCGACGTGAATTTCCAAGGAAGCCAAGAGGGCGGCCCATATACCCTATCGGTTGAAAGCCAGAAAGTTGATTCTCTGGAAGGCACTATGGGTTTTAATAGAGAAACAGCAGAAGAAAACCTTGAATATTTAAACAGGGGAGAATACGGAAAAAACGTTGATTGGCCTTTATCTGAATCAAAAAAAGTAGTAAAAATCGGCTCCGTGAACGCTCAGGAATTTATGGTTCTTTCCCGCTTTGAAATTTGCGATGTTGTTTTCCAAAGAAAATTGTACTTTTTCTACAATAATTATCAAATCGTGGTTACCCTGGCAGGACCAAAACAAGATATCATATCCAATTCGCCGGAATATTTTGAAACCAATAAAGAAAACTGCGGAGATGAAAAAATATGGAACTTTGATAAACAAAAAGATTTCTTTGAGAGTCTTGAAAACGGGGCTGGGTCAGAGGCGGCCATAACCTGGTTTAATCTTTTTGACAGGATAAAGGGAACCATCGAATTTAGCGAAGAGCAGGCTTTCAACCTGAACCTATTGCAGGGGAAATGGGTATCACTTGATGACGCAGATTCTAAAATCGAATTCAGCGGCGCCAAGAAACTCGACTATTACCAGGATGAAAAAATGTCGGAGGGCAGTTTCTTGATTCAGGATAATAAATACCTGGTTGTAAGCGATGGCGGCAATGAATTCGAGTACATCATAACAGAGCTGTCTGATGAAAATCTGACTCTGATATATACGCCGCGAGGAAACACGCTTAGGTATAAAAAGGTCGGGGGAGAATAAACAAAAAACCGCCTCCCTGGCGGTTTTTTGTTTTATACGGCGCTGGTTAAAATAGAAATTATTTCATTGAATATCTTGGGAGGCATATACAACTTTTTCATTTTATCCTTGGTTTCCTTATTCACCGTTTCCCCCATCACGCTTTCTATCTTGCTATAAACTGATTTTACCGAATCGAAATCTATGACCCAGTCATTCAAATCCAAAATGTTAAATGTCTCGGAAACTCCCATATTGTGGTTGACTATGGCCGGAGTTCCGGAAGCTATTGATTCTTTCGCCACATTGCCGTAGGTCTCAAAATGCGAAGGGCTTATTACCACTCCCATATTCCTGTAGAATGATGCCAGCCTTTTGTTGCTTTTCGGCTTATAAAACCTGACCAGCTTTGAAAGCTTTTTGTACTCCTTGCGCTCAACGCTCAAATCAGTAATGATATTGAGCACGAACTTGCCGCCCTTGCTATAATTGTATTCAGCCAACTTCTCACAGAAGCGCACGTTTTTTACCTTGGTCCACCTGCTGACTATTCCTATATTTCTCTTTCCTCTCTTATTCTTTTCTGTGAAAAAGTGTCCAGACACCGGATTAGGAAGAATGGAGTACTTTTTTATTTTGTGGCAGAATACCTCTTTCTCCACGATGTTTTTCGTGATTTTAGAAGGAAAGATATAGAAGAGGTCTTTTTTATCAAAGCATCTCTCCATTTCTAAAAATATCCCTCTTTGGTGCTTCTTCCAGCCTTGGGTTTCTTTGGTCAGCACTCCATGATAGTGCAAAACAGCTGGCACGCCCTCTCTTTCCGAGGCGATAAGCAAGCACCAAGGCATAAAATATGTGCCATTGATCAAAACCAAATCCGGCTTTTCTTCTCGTATGGCTTTCTGGTAAAACCCTATGACTGTCTCGCATTTCTGCTTAACCTGTTCCAGGTTTTTAGCCTTTTCAACAACCTTTGAGATATTTGGCAATTTCGTACCGATAGATATCGTGCTTGTTTTTTTGCCTATGGTTTTTCTGTATGATCCCTTATAGCGGTCTGTTATATTCACAGCCACCACATTTATATCCTTTCTCTTGCTGTTTTCCACAAAGTCCATAAAAGAGAAAACCACCTGGGCTATCCCGGCTGTTTGGGCAAATCGTATGTTGGTTAAAACTTTGATTTTTGACATTGTTATATATGCTTTAATCGTTATAATAAAAAACTCAAAACACGCATGTTTGAGTATCTATCACCTATATTCCTATTATATCACTTTCAAACTCTTTGTCAAGTGTTTTAGAGCTAAAACCTGCATTTTAGTAGTAGTCCTTTACCTTCTTCAGCTCCCCATGCTTTCTCAGCTTTTCCAGGGCTTTGGCCTGAATCTGACGGATTCTTTCCCTAGTTACGCCGAACTCTTCTCCTGTCTCCTCCAGGGTGTGCATGACTCCGTCTTCCAGGCCGAATCTCATTCCTAATATCTTCAGCTCCCTAGGGGTCAATTCACTGGATATTTCTTTCAGTCGCTCTTTAAGAAGCTTCCTGGCTGCCTCGGTATTAGGCGCTATGGTTTTATCATCTTTAATAAACTCTGCCAGAACACTGTCCTGTTTATCCTTGTCCTCGCCCACCGGAGTTTCCAAGGACACCGCCTTCTGGGCAATTTTCCTTATATGGTGGACCTTTTCAACTTCAAGGCCCATTTCAGCGGCAATCTCTTCTGCCAGGGGCTCTCTGCCCAATTCCTGCAAAAGATTTTTCCTTATCTTGGTATATTTGGAAATGGTTTCGATCATGTGCACGGGAATCCTGATGGTTCTTGCCTGATCGGCCAGGGCCCTGGTAATTGATTGTCGTATCCACCAGGTGGCATAGGTTGAAAACTTATACCCTTTTCTCCAGTCAAATTTCTTGACTGCCTTAAAAAGTCCGAGATTGCCCTCCTGTATTAAATCCAGCATGGTCAGGTTGGGCGAGCGCCCTACGTATTTCTTGGCAATAGAAACGACCAGGCGCAGGTTTGCCAAGGCTAATCTGTTTTTTGCCTCCTCGTCTCCGACCTCTATTCTTTTGGCTAATTCTTTTTCTTCTTTAGCAGTTAAAAAGCTGGACTTGCCGATTTCTTTGAGATACATCTGAATTGGATCAATCTTGCCCACAAGCGCTTTCTTGCCCTTTTTCTCTTTTTTGGTTTTTATTTCCAAAAACTCCTGCATCTCTTTTATCTGAACCCCTTTTTCCTTGAAATTGTCGTAGATTTTTTCCAGGCCTTCGATGTTCCTTTCTATGTTTGGAAAAGCGTACAAAATCTCAGAAGTTGTGACAAAGCCGCGCTCCTCCCCCTTTTTCATAAGGGCTTCCATCTGCCCGATATCTACGCTGAACTTACCGGTTTTCCTGATTTTTTTTGTTTTTGCTTTTTTAATATTCTTTTTGCCGGCTTTTTTTGTTTTTCCCCTTTTTATTTTTTTTGGCATAAAATTAGTTTATTAAATTAAATTCTCCAATTAATTTATTTACCTTTTCAAAATCTTTTGATTCTTCTGCTTTTTTAATCTCTTCTGTAATCTTACAACGTTTTTCTCTCATATGTATATCTTTCAGCTGGGCAAGGCAAAGCTGGAGCTCTTGCGGGCCATCTTCCTCAAGATCCACTTCCGCCCTCAAAGAAAGAGTGGCTAAAAAATCCTTGAAGTCAGTGCTAAATTCCAGCTTATTGCTTTGGACGATATCGGCGAAAACCGCCTTAAAATTGCCGCCCTCCGGAATACTGGCATACGACGGCTCTGCAATGATTCTTTTGATTCCGGAGATAAACTGCTTAGTTTTTTCGCAAAACAGATTATACTGCGGTTCTTCAATCAAATTAATATTCAGCGGGTCTTTTAGCACCAGTGTAATGACTTTTTCTTCCAAAAGGCCCAGTCTGTTTATCGGAAGTCCAGCCTGCTCTTCCGTCCCGGTCTTTATATCTTTATCTTCTATTTTTTTAATTTCTGCAACCTTGCCCAATTCCTCGATAATGGCTTCTTCTTTCACGCCAAGCTGCTGGGATAATTTTTGGATCCAATAGGACTGTTCAATCTTATTGGGCAGGCGCTTTATGGCCGGCAGAACAATTCTTCCGATTTCCTTTTTTCCGTTGGGCGTACTTTTGTCAAAACCCGTAAGAGCTGAATCGAAATAGAAATCCATTATTGATCTGGCCTTAGCCAGGGAATCTTCCCAATTCTTGGGATTTTCTAAAATAATCTCGGCCGGATCTTTGGCGTTGGAATAAACATCTATGACTTTAATATTGAACCCCTGCGATTCCGCAAGGTTGATGCCTCTTTTCGTTGCTGAATCGCCGGCAACATCCATATCAAAAGCCAAAAGCAGATTATCAGAATATCTTTTTAAAAGATTAAGATGGCGCCCGGTCAAGGCGGTGCCCGACACAGCTACCGTGTTTTCGAATCCGGCCTGGTGGGCCATTATGGCATCGGTATATCCCTCGGTAAGAACGCACTGGTTGCTCTTTCTTACAGCCAGCTTAGCATTATTTATCCCATAAAGCACGTTGCTTTTATCATAAAGCAGCGTCTGCGGAGTATTTATATACTTCGCCACATCTTTAGCGTCGGAATCCTTAAAAATCCTGGCGCCGAAACCAATAGCCTGCGAGTTTGAATCAAAAATGGGAAATATGATTCGGCCGCGAAATCTGTCATAAGGATCTTTTCCTTTTTCCGAGGCCACTGCCAGTCCGGCCTTAACAATCTCCTGCCTTGCATATCCTCTGCCCACTAGGAAATCCGAAAGCCCTTGCCAGGTATCCGGCGAATAGCCCAATCTCCACTTTTTAATGCTGGCTTCCGTGATGCCTCTTTTTAATAAATACTCTTTGGCTTCTTTGCCCCATTGGCTGGCGCCCAGCTGTTTTTCAAAAAAGGAGCTGGCCAGATCGCATATTTCATACAACCGCTGGCGTTCGGTTCTTAGCTGAGGATTTTCTCTTTTCAATTCAACTCCGGCCTTCTGGGCTAAAATTCTCAAGGCGTCTCCGAATTCCACTCCCTCGATTTTCATCACAAAATCAAAGATGCTATGTCCGGCTCCGCATCCGAAACATTTCCACATCTGCCGGGCTGGCGAAACAAAAAAAGACGGCTTTTTTTCCGAATGAAAAGGGCAGGCGCCTCTGTAATTAGCGCCTGTTTTTGTAAGCTTGATATAGCTGCCTATAACATCGACGACATTGAGCCGATTTTTTATTTCTTCGATTTGAGAATCCATCATCGCTGTTTATGTTACATCTCCGCCTAATAAATGCAAATGCAGATGGTCTACGAGTTGGCCTCCCTCCCTGCCGACATTGATGACTAATTTATATCCTTCTAAATTTTTTTCTTTGGCAATTTTTTGAGCCGCCAAAAACATTTCTCCAATTAAATTTTTGTGGCCATCCTGCAAGTGTTTTACTGACTCTATATGTTCTTTTGGAATTATCAAAATATGAATTTTAGCCTTCGGATTTATATCATTGATTGCAAAAAGGTTTTCGTTCTCAAAAACTTTTGTTGAAGGAATTTCCCCTTTTATAATTTTACAAAAGATGCAATTGTCCATATTAACGAACGCGATAAGTCAAAGTGACCGTGGAATTAATTTCCATCTGGCCCGGCTGTATTTCCGGAGCAACGCTGGCAGATTCCATCATAACCCCTGCTCCCTTGTCATACATCGGCTGAGGATAGCTTGCGTAGCCTTCGAAAATATTGGTTATCTTCACGAGCTTAATCCCAACTTGCTTGGCCAGAGTAGATGCTTTTGTTTTTGCTTCAGCAATGGCTTTTTCTCTCGCCTCTGCTCTTACAACTTCCATATCATCGATAGTAAATTGAAGGTCTCCTATAGAGTTGGCTCCATCTGCGGTTGCCTTATCTAAAATACTTCCGATCTTATCAAAATCCCTTATTTTAACCGTGATTTGCTGAGTTATGACATAACCTACGAAAATTCTTCCTCCCCTTTCCGTCCAATTATACTCAGGAGTAATTGAATACTGCGTGGTCTGTATATCTTTTTCTTCAACGCCCAGTTCTTTCACGTCTGTTATAATCTTATTCATCTTATCCGTACTGCCCTGCACAATATTTGAAATTTTAACGTTTCTGTCTTCAACGCCCAGAACAACCACAGCCACATCGGGCTTGGCATAAATCTTTCCGCTGCCGGAAACCGATATCTCCTGGGGATAATTCTGAGGCAAGGTCTGAAAGATATAGTAGAGATGTACGGCGCAAAAGAGCGCGACTAAAACAATGATTGCGATGACTAGTTGATAGACCTTGTTAGACAGGTCTATTTGTTTTATTTCTTCCATGTTTTTTTATTTAATAATATCTATTAAAGCGGGCGCAAAAGCATTTGCGCCTCGCCATTATCTATGCAATCCACATCAAAGCCATACTGCCCCATCTTTATTTCTGCTGACGATGGAATATCTCCATTGTCATAATAATCTTTTTCTACGCCCATATAAACGCCCGGCACTGCAGGACATCCATATCTGATTGTGCCCTCAACCGGCCAATAGTTATAATCGTATTTCCCTTTCCACGGCGTAAATTGCGGCCATGTCGGCAAATAAGGACCGCGCCAATTCTGCGCAACAATATTTTGCCAATCTGGCGGGCAATGAGAACAATTTTCTCCTGATGTTGAAAAACTGCCTTCAGCTGGAGCATCCGGGCTCCATGGCATTTTTTGCGCAAGCCCAGGGTCCCAACCTCGGTTCACATCTGGCGGATAGAATCCCATATCTATGTAATACATTTCAACAGCTTTGGTCATTGCTCTCTGCACCGAACCCGCCGTAGAAACTTTAGCATTTTCCATAACACCAATAAAGTTTGGCGCTATAATGGAAGACAACGCGCCTATTATTGCAATAATCACTATCAATTCAATAATGGTAAATCCTTTTTGAGAAGAAAAATATCTCATATGTATTTTAATTAAAACCAATTGAAAAGCTTGGCGATAAACAAAACATACACCGACAGATAAAACGCTCCTTCCCACATATGGATTCTTCTTGAAATGCCGGATATGACGAAAAGCAGGGTTGCCAGGGCCATCACGGGAATACCGATTGCAAAGGTCTGGCTGTCCACTGAGAGAACGCCGAATAAACCGGGAAAACCGATGACAACCAGGGCATTAAAAACATTTGATCCGAATATATTTCCCAGCGCTACCTCTGATTTTTTTTGGAAAGCGGCTTTGGCGGAAACCAGCAGTTCCGGCAAAGAAGTTCCGACCGCTACAGCGGTAATAGCAATCACGCCAGTGGCGATATTCAAAATCGTTGACAGCTGGACCAACGAATCAATGAGATATTTTGCTCCGAAAACCAAACAGACGATTCCAATAATAAGCATAACAAAATCCTTTATCACAAGCTTAGGCCGGGAAAAAGCTTTTTTCTTGCCCTGCTCAATATGTTTTCTTCTGTCGCGCCGTGAAGGTAAAACTTCATAAGCCTCCTCCGTATCTTCTATATCCTTGTGCAAAAGAGTGTAAAGCAGATAAACGCCGTAGGTAATAAGCATTAATATCGACTCGCCAAAAGTAATTTGCCTGTCCCAAACAATTCCCAATAGTAAAACTGTGCCTATGGAGAGAAGCGGCAAGTCCAAATCTATCAAACTTTTTGTAACCACTAATCGCTTGCCGATTATGGCGGAAATACCGACAACAAGAAGAATATTGGCGATATTGGAACCGACGGCATTTGCCACAACCACCTCGCTCACTCCTTTTAATACGGCAACGAAAGAGGATATTAATTCAGGAAAAGAGGTGCCGACTCCGACGATAGTAACGCCGACTATGAAAGGTGACAATCCGAGAGCCAGCCCTATCTTTTCGGCGCTCTCAATCAGCCAGTCTGCGCCTTTTACAAGCACGGCCAGCGAAACAACAAATACGATTATCCAAAATATGAGCATAATTTTGAATTTTTAATAATTTTCAAGCGGGCAACTCGGGTTAAGTACCCGAAAGTTATCTATTCCCTAAGGGCATTGTAGCACCTTAGGGGTAAATTTTCCAGATGTGATTTGAAGCTCTCGGGTCGGGGTTTGTTTTCGCTGTGTCTCATTTTTTGACGAGTGTCTCATTTTTACGACTAAAAACGATGAAATGAGACACAAAACTCGACTTTTGCAATGTCTCCCGAGACACGGCTATGTCTCAAAATATAAATAAGACAGGCAATTGTTTTATTTCCTTTTTTTATTCCTTTTATGCTTCTCTCTCACCTTTTTGACCCGCGGCACATATTTTTTAACTTCTCCTGTCTCTGAATAGCGGCCGACTCTTCCGCCGCAAACAGAGCAAAATCCTTGCAGTTCAACGTCGTTTAAATCGTTGATAAAAATTTCATAATTTACGATCGTTACCATATGATCTCTCCCTTCTTTGGAGCAAATTCCACAAAAACAATTCGGTAAAATCTTTTCACGGAAAAAATCATAATCATTTCCATGAATGAATTTTAAATCATCTTCAGTAATCTTTATTGGCTTTTTTCTATAAACCATAGTTGCTATTATTGGTTATTTCAGAAATACCATTTTAAAATACAAAAGACAAGTTGAATTGTCGTCTCTTGTTTGGTAAAATAGCTTAAAGGCATGACGATACAAACAATAGAAAAATTAAATTTGTTCGCGCAAAAAGAAAAGATTAAATCGCAAGTTATCCTTGGTGATTGTCTTGAGGCGTTAAAAAATATGGAGACAGACAGCGTGGATTTAATTGTTACATCTCCTCCGTATGCTGACCAAAGGGAAAAAACATACGGCGGTATAAATCCAGATAAATATGTTGATTGGTTTTTACCAATAACAACAGAATTGCTAAGAGTGCTCAAGCCAACAGGCACGTTTATGCTCAATATCAAAGAAAAAGTATCTGACGGAGAAAGGCATACTTATGTCTTAAATTTAATTTTGGAAATGCGAAAACAAGGTTGGCTTTGGACAGAAGAATTCATCTGGCATAAAAAGAATTGCTACCCTGGCAAATGGCCCAACAGGTTCCGTGATTCCTGGGAAAGGATACTCCAATTCAATAAACAAAAAAAGTTTAATATGTACCAAGAGGAAGTAATGGTTCCCATGGGAGACTGGGCAAAAAACAGATTAAAAAATTTAAGCGAGACAGATAAAACAAGAGACAATTCAAGAGTCGGAAGCGGATTCGGCAAAAATGTTTCAAAATGGATAGGCAGAGAAATGGCTTATCCAACCAATGTGCTGGTTATGGCAACAGAAAGCTCTAACAAGAATCACAGCGCTGTTTTTCCAAAAGAACTGCCCGAATGGTTTATCAAATTATTTACAAAAAAAGGAGACGTTGTTTTAGATCCATTTTTGGGGTCTGGCACTACTTCGGTTGCGGCTTTAAAACTGGATCGTAACTCTATTGGCATCGAAATAAAAAAAGAATACTACGACCTGGCTATTAAAAATATACACGAGCAAGCTTAAAATTTATGAAAAAGATAAATTACGAGAAACTAAATACATTTGTGGCAACAGATGTCATTAAGCCGTTTTATGAAATTAGATTGGAGCGGCTGGAATCAGCCAGATTGGCTGACATATCAAAAAGGAAAAATCCTTATCTTTTTAAGGCAAAAAACATTGAAACCGCAGGAGATTTAGCCAAAGGATTGCTTGACGCGTTTTTATCATCTCAGGAAGAAACAATTTTTGGGGATTTAATGGAAAAACTAGCAATACACATTTGCCAGCAAGTTTTTAACGGCAGCAAGGCAGAGCAGGGCAAATACCGTAGCGTTGATTTGATTTTTGAAAGGGGCAAGAAGACTTTTATTGTCGGCATTAAATCCGGGCCGAATTGGGGCAATAGCGATCAGGTTAATATAATGAAAAGAAACTTTAAAAAAGCAAAAGTATTAATCAGAAATGAACAGGGCAAAAAAGATTTGGTTTCGGTAAACGGATGCATGTATGGGAAAGACAATGTTCCACATAAAGTAAACAAAGATCCAGATTTAAGTTATCACAAAATCTGCGGACAGGCATTTTGGGAATTGATATCCGGAGATGACGAGCTTTACAAAAAGCTGATTCAACCGCTTGATAAAGAAGTTAAAAAGAGAGATGAAATTTTCAAGGAACTTTATGTAAAAAAGATAAACGAAATGACGAAGGATGTCGTTAACCTTTTTTATACAAAAGATAACTTAGACTGGGATAAGATTATAGAATATATTTCAAAGAAATAAAAAGTGTAAAAAATTTGACAAGAACTTTAGTTGGATTATAATTAAGCAATAATTCTTGTTAAATTAGCGAGAATTATAAAAATTTATTTCCGGAGTCCGAGCAGAAATCTGCAGGGCTCGCAATAAAACCTGAAAGTTCCGAGCCGAGTTGGTTGGCAATAGGCTCGCAATAAAACTTAATCTTTGGGCCAAGTCGTGTAGCGATAGGCTCGCAACAATACCTGAGGATTTTGGGTTTTGTTGCGAGCCTATTTTTTTTGAAAAAAATATTATTAAAAAACAAAAAACATGATTACAGAAGAAGAAAAGAACACATTATTAGATAACCTTCGTCAGATGCCGATCGTGGAATTGGCGTGCAAGAAAAACAACATTAGCCGCGCCAGCTTTTACCGTTGGAAAAAAGACGATAAAGAGTTCGCCAAGATGGTCGACGAAGCGATATCCGACGGCGAAAGTTTAATAACAGATATGTCGGAAAGCCAGTTGATATCGCTGATTAAAGACAGAAACTTTCAGGCGATACAATTGTGGTTAAAGCACCACCATAAAAAGTATGCGGAAAAACTTGATATTACAACTAACGTTAATATCAAGGAAGAGCCGTTAACGCCTGAGCAAAAAGAACTGGTCGAAAAAGCACTGACGCAAGCAGGTATATTATTAAAAAATAACGAGCAAAACCATGAATCAGGAAGTTAACAACCTGCCGGAGGGGATAAATCCGGAAACACTGAAAAATATTCTTAATGATAGAAAAGCGTTAATAGAGGCAACAAAACAAAGCTTCTTTTGGTTCTTCTACGTTTACTTCGGAAGGTATTTTACTTATTCCGTTGCTCCATTTCATCGCAAGATGATAAAAATCGCGCAGGACGAAACAGTCAAAAGAGCGGCTGTAATGGCTTTCCGAGGATCAGCCAAAAGTACGATATTAAACACTGCGTTTGCCTTATGGTGCGTTATGGGGGCTACGCAGAAAAAGCATATTGTTATCGCCAGTCAAACACAACAGAGATCCAAAGACCACTTAATGAATATCAGGAAAGAAATCGAGGACAATAAATTAATGGCTGAAAATTTAGGGCCATATCAAGAAACCGAGGATCGCTGGCACTCAACCACATTAGTAATCCCGAAATATGGAGCAAGGATTACGGCTATTTCAGTGGAAGAAGGCGTGCGTGGATTAAGAGAGGGGCCATATCGCCCAGATGTAATAATCTGCGACGATATTGAAGACTCAAACTCTGTAAAAACAGTCGAGGGCAGGGATAAGACATTTAACTGGTTGACTGGCGAGTTAATACCCTTAGGCGATATCAACACAAAGATAATTATTCTCGGCAATTTTCTTGGCGAGGACTCCGTGCTTTCCCGAATTGAGGAAAAAATTAAGAATAAAATAATGGACGGAGTTTTTCTGAAAATACCGATAATTTACGATGATGGCACTATCAGCTGGCTCGGTAAATTCCCCAACATGGAAGCTATCGAAAATTTCAAGAGAAGCATCGGGAACGAATTAACATGGCAAAGAGATTACCTACTCCGAGCTATCCCCGGCGACCTTCAAGTTATTGATCCAAAGTGGATTCATCGGTATGACAAGCTACCTGAAAGAAATCATTATCTCCTAACTATTACCGGCGTGGACTTGGCTTGTGGAGGCGAAAATTCAGATTATACGGCGATGGTTAGCATCAAGGTATACCATGTAGATGATATGGTGTGTTTTTATGTCTTGCCAGAAGTTGTTAACGAAAAGATACACATGCCAGAGGCCGTTGATAGGTTAAATATAATTTGCAAAAGCTTAAAAAGCAGCATCGCAATGGAAAATACAATCCTTGAAACCGCGTTTTGTCAGGACCCCAAGCTCAGAGATTTTAAGATAGAGTTTCTTAAATTAAAATCAAGAGATAAACGAACGAGGTTAGCCGCTTTGAGCAATACTTTTTTTATGAAACAGATTTTGTTTCCCGAGAAAGGAGCAAAAAGTGACAAACTTATTGAGCAGATCACAGGATTTGGAAATGAAAAACACGATGACTTAGTGGACGCTTTTACTTGTGCTATACATATTGGGCTAGATAAAAAATATGCAACGGATTTGACGGTGGTGGCAATATAAAAACACTTAATTATTTTCAGTTACAATATAAACCTTATTATCGTTCCTTTCGATTTCCATATTGTAGAAACTTCCCTTTTCACTCCGCCAATCATTTGAAAAGCCCCACCCATTCCACTTCCAAACTGCTACATAATTTCCTTTGCATAACGGCTTATCTGCATAATCTCCTTCAAATGCTATCAATTCGTTTTCGCCGTTTCCGTTAACGTCAGCTATCTTAAATTCACAATTTGGAGCAGTGAGATTGGACGAACCCCAGACAGGCTTAATCTTTCCAGCAGCCAAATCATACACAAAAAAATGATTTTTTACGCTCATATCATTTTCTTTTATCCAAAAAGGCTTAGATGTACCGAAATCTCCGCTTTTCCAAAGAGACATATTGAGATCCATTACTCCATCGTTATTTGAATCAGCAAGCACAAAATCATCTATCCACCAATCGCTTGGCGACTGCCATAGGATTTTTGAATTTTCTGTAATTGTAAGCTGCCCATTTTCTAGCGAATAGCTTTCTTTAATTGAATCGTTGTCTAAATCTGCCGTTTCTGTTTTAGAAACAATAGCATTATTCTCATAATTTTTCGCATAAATTATATATCTTTGATTCTCAATAAAATCGTTATTCCAATAATAAACACTGCTATTCTGCAGATTGGAGTTCAATCTCTTTAATATATTTTCTGAATCGCTATCGTTAGCCAATTCCGGCTGAGCAAAATTTTTCATCACAATTGGCATAAGTAAAATTTTATCAATTTCCTCTTTGGAAAAATAAACCTTAATCGCCAATCCCTGTTTTGTTTGCTGAGACTGCATCTGATCAAAAACAAAATTCCCTAAGCTGTAGAAAATATATTTGCCTTTGTATTCCTCCATTGTTTGCACAACGTGCGGATGATGTCCAATGATTAAATCCGCGCCGGCATCAATTGCCACATGGGCAAAATTTATCTGCGAATCATTAGGTTTATCTGCATATTCAGTTCCAGAGTGCATTGAAAGAATGACAAAATCAGCTTTTTGTTTTGCCTCTTTTACGGCTACTGTCATCTTATCTATTCTCATAAATGCTGTCCCTGCGCGATTTTCGGATGCTTCGTAATTAGAAGGAACGACATCGGCATCGTTATAGGCGAGAAAAGCAAATTTTATTCCATTGGCTTCGACATAAATTGGCTGATTAGCTTCTTTAGAATTTTTTCCGACGCCGACATATTTGATGCCGACACTATCAAGGTAGTTGAAAGTGTCTTCAAGCCCCTTTTCCCCAAAATTTGGCGTGTGATTATTAGCCAGAGATAAAACAGAAAATCCAGCATTTTTAAGTGCTTGTTCTGTGCCGGGGTTTGAACGAAAAACCATTTCAAAGTCAAGAATTTTCTGTCCCTGTGTAATTGGTGTTTCCAGATTGCCAAAGGTTAAATCAGAATTCTGTAAATAATCTTTTACCTTCAAAAATGGATAATTAATATCTTTTTGCTTATCAACAATTTGTTCCACCCCTCTTGAATAAGAGATATCTCCCACTGCAACCAAAGAAACTTCCTCGCTTTTTTGAGGAAGTTTCTTTTTTTGAGTTGCAAAGTCAGAAAATTCTTTTTTACCTTCTTGCTGATTGTTTGTTATGTTTATACCTTGTTGTAAAGAAGTGAAAAAATAATAACCGCTAACTACAGCAAGAATAGCTACAGCTAATAATATTAATTGGAGTTTTCTTTGCATTCATTTTATTTTGCCACAAAAGTGCTTGTCCAATCAGGCAGTTGCGGAGCTTGTCCGGAATTGAGCATATCGCGCCATTTTTTATCCGTTAACCTATCTGACATCGGCCAAGGAAATTCATAATAGGAATAAACTCCGCCATGCGCAATCCTTAGCTTGCCGTCTATTGGAACAACGACATAAATATCTGAAATTTTGCCGGTGCCTTCTTCCAACACCGACCCATTAGGATCGGTAGCCACATCGGCCACAATTGCAGCAGGGTTTTCATTCAAGTAAACACCTTGACTGTTTGTCGCTTTAAACGCCGGCTCATCTTTGTTAACTTCCAGCCAGAAATGCTCCAGTTGCCCTCCGTACGAACGAATAAGTTCGTACTCATCATCACTCAATTTTTCATTATTTAATTCTTTCTCAGAAATTGTTTTAAACGACATTGCCAGTTGTTCCATTTTGCTCAGATTGTCCTTCATATTGGCTGTTAATAGGCCACGACTTTCAAGCCCTTCGCTTGTCATTTTCAGAAGCGATGCGAGACGCACATAAACATAAGCATTTGGCTCAACATACCCGCGATCATCTTTCGCATCCGGTCCACCTGCGCCCAACTCGGCGTAAACTTGTTTAGCATAAAGTATAGTGTCATGTTTCAGCTCAGACCAGCTACCCAAAAACGTATTTAGGTCTTTCCTGACCCATGCCTCGTTTTGCATGAAAGTTGGATAACCGCTTGTTTTTTCATCAAGAAGCGGGCGGAGCTGATACAGCCATCCCCAGTATAAATTTTGCGTCCAATTATCAACTGGCAATTGAGAAATATAGGACTGCATTTTGGACATATTTTCAGGATAACAAGCATATTGAGTTTCTCCCTGCGACGATAAAATATTAGCAGCTTCTTTTGATCCCATTGCCGAAGGGATATCCAATCCTTTGGGCAACATTCTTCCGCTGTCATATGGAGGGTTGCATGAACCACCTTTTGGTCCGACTTCTCTTGTGATTAATCTCTGAAAAATTGAGGCATCAATTGTAAAACGCTGACCCATAAACCTAAAACCCTTAATTTCTTTCTCCCTATCCGGTTGCATTGATGCTTGGAAAACCGGCATCGAATTTATCTGCGGAGGCTCGAGTGTTTTTGTTGCCTCAACAAAAGAAGAAAATTTATTTTTATCTGCTGACACCGTTGCAACAGTTGCCCCCGTGCCGTAAATCTTATCCACTAAATCTTTAAATTGGTAATAAGTAATATCATCGCTCTTGCCCACAAAAAAGTTTATAGGCTCGTAAATTTTATCCCAGCTTGTTCTATTATTTTCCTTATTAAGAGACATTGTAATTAAAATTGCCGATTTTATCTCATCATCGCTCTTCATTCGAAAGGTGAGGCGGCCATACCACATCATAGATTTAAAGTAAGCTTTCAGCTGTTCTGTTTTATCATAGTGACCCCGTGGAATGTATTGCGAATAGTCCTCTTTCAATGCGCCTAAACTATTTGTATCAGCCCCAATATTCATCACCGAAGAGATATCAATACCTTGATGGGCATCTATGAGAGCTAATTCTTTATTAACCTCGTTTGAAACAATATTTGGTACGCTCACCGATGAATCTAAAAGCTTGTTGTCAACCGCAAAAAACCCGACATTTCTTTTTGTAGCATTCTCCCACTCAGTTCCTTTCAGACTATTATACTGATTCACAGATTCAGAAAGCATATTGGCATTAAGTTGCTTTAATTCAGGAGCCAATTTTTGCTCCTCCAATTGTTTGAGCAGAAAATCAAACATTAAATGGTAATTGTGAAGCATTGAATCTGTAGTAACAAAGCTTGGTATATAGCCGTATCTGTTCTGTTCATAAAGAGGGTAAAATTCAGGGTGAGACGCAGGCTTCACTGCAAAAGCATTAGTTGCAAGAAGTTCTTTTACGCTATCTGATAATCCCCAAATATCTCCTACGTTTGTGACGTTGCTTAAATCTGGTTTTACCGAATATGCAGGAACTTTCGGGCTTATATTAACCGACACTTCCTCATAGGTAGCAAATTTTGAAGCGAATGCTACGGCTGGTTTGTAAATATTTTCTACAGTCTTTTTAATATTGTCTCTGCTTTCTTTCGGAATAATAAAATACACAGCCGAAGCAACAACGGCAAGCACGATTAAAATGCCTGAAATAATAAAAACTTTTGCTCTTTTCGGTTGCGGTTTTGGCACAAACTGTGGGTCTTCCGGCATTTGCGAATTTAAATTTTTATATTCATCCATAATTATTATTTTTTAGAGCCAATTTTTATATTTTTACTATAAAAAATTTAACACTAAAAAAGGTTAAAATTTATTGTTTTTTAATGAAACAATTTTAATATAATTCTGTGCGACCAACGATTTTAATTCCGGGTCCTTTCCAACGATAGTCAACAATTTATCAAATATTATTTCTGTTTCTTCTGGTCTGTGCGAAAATAAAACAAGATTATGCCCCGCTTCAATAGCTTGGGCTGTTGCCTGGCTTAAATCTATTTTTTTATCTATGGTAAAGGGCATTTCGGACAGGTCGTCGGTAATTGCTATACCTTTAAATCCAACTTGGTTGCGTAAAATATCTGTTGTAATTTTTTTTGACAAAGTAGCAGGATTATTTGGATCAATATCATCATATACGCCGTGGCATGTCATAACAAAATCTGCACCGTTATTAATGCCATCCTTGAATATATTTATAGACTTACTTATTACTGAGTTATCTGGATTGGCGTAAGGAAGTGTCTCGTGCGGATCGTCTACAAAAACTCCCATCCCCGGAAAATGTTTTAAGGTTGCCAAAATATGATTTTGGTTGAGCAGTGCAATAAATTTCTGATTAAAATTTTCTAAATGATTTATGTCGTGTGCGGGTATCCTGTCTTTAATAAAAGTATTATTATCAAAAGCAAAATCAGCAATGGGGGCTAAATCTACGTTTATGCCTAATCCCTGCATTATTTTAACATCTTTCTCTATTTGCACCCAGTTCGGTTCACCAAAAGCAAAAATATTATTAAAAAGGTCTAAACGAGTTGCTCCACCTGGCTCTTCGTCAATCATTATAAAATAAGGGTGGTTAGTCGTTTTTAAAGCCAAGGATTGCAGGTTGGAAATAAGCTCTTTTAACTGACTGGGATTTTCATAGTTGCGATAATATAAAACAATTCCTGCTGGTTTAATTTTTTCTAAAATTTGACTGGTTTTATCGTCTAATGTTTTTCCTTCAATTCCAACAATAAAATTTTGCCCTAATTGCGCGCTTAAAGAGTTGGGCAAAACAACTTTTTCTGTGTATGTTTTTAAGGGTATTGCGCCAGCGTTAGTGTGAAAAGACCTTATCAGAACTAAACATAAAATAGTAATTGCAAGAGCAATTAGTAAGAAATAATATATTTTTTTCATTAAATTTTAATGAAGATATGCCCGATAATAATGGTTAAAATCCTCTCCCATTGTTGCCTGGTAATAAGTGCCATTTTCATCGCTTACTATAAGGTTAGCCATTTGCATTCTTAACAAACCCTCTTTATCGTTCGCTTTATAATAAACGTGCATTCTCAAATTGCCCTTACTTAAATCACTAATTTTCGCATTATAGTAGCAACCAAAATATTTATTACAATCTTGCGGGTCATCGGCAAAATTATGGCAATAGCTGGGCATTTTAGAACAATCTTGGTTAGCATACTGCAAACTAAGATTATATAAGGTAACAGGTTTTTGTAATTTATACCACATAATACCATTCGACTCTTGGACAAAATCTAATGCCGAACTTCCGACTTGACGCAAATAAAGTCCTGGCCCACAAGCATAAGCAGTTTGTATCCCCAATAAAGAGGTGACAGAAAAATTATTACTTTTTGCAGCAGTATCATAACGTTGTGCGTTATAATCAATCCCTAACTCAACGCTTAAATCACTAATTAAACTTGCGTCATCAATCTTAAATCCTAAGTAAGAAAGAGAATATTTGCCGTAGGAATCTGTTATATAAATTGGTGTCCCCTGATAAGAATGACTTTCTTCTGACTTAAATATTGGCAAAGAAGTAGTTGAGCCATAGTCAAAATTTTGCCTATCCTTAGCCTTAGAAACTGATAAAAAATTTTCGCTGCTTCCAGGTGGAGTATAGAATTGGTCTTGTTGATATCCCCAATCATTTTTAGACGTATAATCTCCGTCATAATGAAAACCGACTTTTACGCCCGTTGCAGTTCCAATATTTTTTATAAAGGGTGGAGTGGCCTGTTTTTCTAATGGCACAAAAGAAGATGATTGATTATTTTTTATCTTAATATTGCCCACGATAATACTCTTAATTGTGGCAAACCAAACAACGCAACCTGCTGCAACTAATAAAATAATAATTAATAAAAAAATCCAATAAATTTTTTTCATGTTTTTATAGTTTAATTATTTTAATTATTTTATTTAATGGCCGAATAAATTCTGAATTTCTTGTATAATTATTTTGAGTGCATTAGAGATTGACGCTAAATTATTCTGCATTACATTAAAAGAAGCTTGTTGTATACACGCCCCATTTGTGCAACTATTGGGGCAAGTATAATATTTAGTACCGTAATCTGTTGGATTTGATGAATTGCAAACTCTTTCTCCAACTTGGCAATTAGAACCGGAACATTGTCCAACTACTGCACCATTCTGCGAATTTGTTCTATCTATACAAAAATCATCCAATGATATTGGCGCACCATTATAAATACCAGTCAAAGTGCCTTTTACATAATAATTTTCTCCGCCATCTGAATCGGTACAAGTAGTTGTCTGATTTGCATTGCATGCACCATTTAAACATCCATTCGGACAAACATATGATTTATAATTAACTCCCCCAATTGTGCTATCGCAATATTGTTCGATCAGGGTGCAACTTGGTCCGGAACAACTGGAAACCTGACCGCCATTTCCATTATTTGTGCTACACCAATCCGAATAACTATTTCCTCCATAAGTAACCGTCCCATAATTATTATAATCAATCCCCGAATCGCTATCGTTGCAACTGTAAACGCAAGACTGGCTTTCTGCGGGCTTGCCGATTATTGAATTACAATTATTAGAATCAGTGCATACTCTCATTTGCTTATTATTACTGCAATTACTCCAACTGCCACATGTCCAATTAGGGTTGCAAGCGGCCTTGCATGCGCCGTTTGAACAACCATTAGGACAATTATTAGATTTATAGTTAACTCCTCCTATTGTGCTGTCGCAGTACTGCTCAATTAAAGTGCAATTTAAGCCCGAACAATTAGTAACATAGCCACCATTCCCATTGTTAGTACTGCACCAGTCCGAATAAGTCTTTCCGCTAAAAGTAACTGTTCCGTAATTATTATAGTCAATACCCGAATCACTATCGTTGCAACTGTAAACGCAAGACTGGCTTTCTGCGGGCTTGCCAGTATTTATATTGCAGTTGTTAGAATCGCTACAAACTCTCATTTGTATGCCGTTAGCACAATTGCTCCAAGCACCACATGTCCAATTAGGCGTACACGATGCGACATTTGCCAATAAATCATTTTTCATAAACTGGGTCATATCCTGTCCTGTTAAATAAGAGAGCAATTTATTTATTTGATTTGCACAATCTTGGTTCTGAAGAATAGTGCTTGCTGAAGGGTTGTTATACGAACACTTAGAAAAATCAAATGTTTGGGTCGGATTAAACAGTTTATTAAAAAAATTACTGTTTAAATAATTATCCTGGCTAAGGTGTTTAAAAATACATCTTCCAAAATCATGAACAAAATCGGCAGATCCTGACGTATTGGAGCATCCAGGATTAATTTGCCCACCCAAGCCGACATCGCTCCAATTTCTAAATCCTGAATAGATAGCTACTGTATCAGCCATGCCCTCCATTAAAAACGATGCATCGGTGTATTTTTGATTCAAATTTAATGTTTCCTGTAAACCATGCGTATATTCATGGGCCTGTTCATTATTAAAAATTTGAGGATTAGTTTGGTAATATAGATTCCCCCCATAATTTATGGTCACTAAATGCTGACCCATATAAAAATCTCCTTCTGCCCCTAGTGATAAAGCAAATGTGGGAGGCATGGCAATTATATAATAGGGATCTACTGTTGCTAAACCAGCCAATGTACTTTCCTTTTTTGCGATAGCATCAAAATCGGAACTAGTTTTATCTAAATTAATAGTACTGTCGTTTTCTAAAGTAAAGAAATATGCGCTCCCATACTGCCCTTGTTTTTTTATTATTTTGTAGTTAACATTTGTTGTTTGGTTTGGAGTGAGAATTGTATTTTCATTTTGGAAATAATTTCCGGCAGAAGGTATCAAAAATTTTATTGAATTAGTTCCATTTACAAAAGTTCTGTACGTAACAGAGAGGACATTCCCGGCGTTATCAACAATACTGTTTGAAGCATTAAGGGAAGGTAACGGAAACTTTGTAACATTTTTATTGTTTAAGTAAAGATTATAAATGGCGGGTAGAGTTCCATTATTTAAAGAAATTGTCGGCTGCGGCAAATTATTGCAATTATCACAGACGCCCGTATTTGTCCTTACGGTATTCACTTCGTTCAAGACATTTTGTTCCATATAAATTCCCGAAGCACTATCGTAAACCAAACCAACACTACTACTGGGCGACACTTGTTGCCTTGCTTGAAGCGTTTTAATTTGCGCCATCAGGCTGGCTATTCGCGCTTGGAGTTGAGCAATCAGTGCTTGAACGCTTGATGTTTGAGCATTAGCACTCACACCAAAACACAAAATCGCTATGGCTAAAACAGATACTATTACGAGGGAGTTAATTTTCATATTTTATTATCTGCTAAATAGTACTCAAACTTTTAAATAAAAATTTAAGCTAATTTAGTGAAGTTACAAATATTAGTTAATAATACCATTATTCAATTATTTGTAATAGTTCCTTGTTGGGGAAAACACAAAGCCCGCCGCTAGGCCGAGACTTGCGTCCCCATATTCCTTTCGGGATATGACTGCACAAACAGTTGCCTGAACGACGGGTTCAGTATGTTTGTGCAGAATTTTTTGCCATGCCTGAAATTTGACCTTCAGGTTTAGGCAATCCATATTAAATTGTTAATTTTATATTACACCATTTTCCTGTTTTTGGGTAGTTTTTGAGCTGGAGAGTTGCCAACTGGGTCGCTCTGGACTCCTATGCAGGGTTGCGTCATCCATTGATGTAGGAAAAGTCGAGAACAATAAAAATTAACAAACAAAAAAAACATGCAACAAGGAACAATGCAAACAAAAAGCAACGCGGCGGTCATCGCTCCGCCCGTTAAATACTGCCTCTACGCCCGCAAAAGCACGGAGTCTGAGGAGCGTCAGGTGCTTTCCGTAGACAGCCAAATAAAAGAAATGCTTCTGCTGGCTGAAAAGGAAAACCTGAATGTGGTGGAAATAAAACGAGAAAGCCACTCGGCCAAGGAAACCGGGCAAAGGCCGGTGTTCAATGAGATTATTGATGAAATCCGGCAAGGGAAATTCACTGGTATCTTAACCTGGGCTCCTGACAGAATTTCCCGTAACGCTGGCGACCTGGGTAAAATTGTAGACTTAATGGATGGCGGACAGCTGACGGAAATTAGAACCTACGGCCAACGGTTTACCAACTCGCCAAGTGAGAAATTCCTATTAATGATTCTTGGCTCGCAAGCCAAGCTGGAAAATGATAACCGAGGCATAAATGTAAAGCGCGGACTGAGAGCAAGAGTTGAAATGGGTTTCTGGCCAACGATGGCTCCGCTGGGATATTTGAACCAGAGGTTGATGGATAAAAAATGCCAGTTGATTATTGACCCTGCGCGTGGGCAGGTAATCAAGAAAATATTTGAGCGGGTTGCCTATGAAAGTTATTCGGGCAGGAAGATATACAACTGGCTAAAATTCGAGCTGAATTTCTACACCCGGGGGAATAAGTCACTCACCCTCTCCGGCATTTATCGAATATTGGATAATCCCTTCTATTATGGGATGTTTGAATATCCACGAGAAAGCGGCAACTGGTATCAGGGAAAACATGTGCCACTGATTACGCAGGAATTATTTGAAAAAGCCAAAGCTCAATTAAAGCGCGACCAGATTGTCAGACAAAACAAAGAGTTCGCATTCACAAAACTCTTCACTTGCGGATACTGCGGGTCAACAATATGCGCCGAAGAAAAATGGAAAGTATTAAAAGACGGCACATCAGCTCACTACATATATTATGGCTGTGGACGCGCCAAAGACAGAAACTGCAAGAATAAATATATCAGAGAGGAAGAATTAATTGACGAACTGCTAAAAATTATTGATGTGGTAAATATCAACGAACTCGGAATGCGGACAAAACTCGAGGACGAGATACGACGATTTAATAAGCTGCAAAAAATTGTGAACGGCAGATCAGGCAACGAGTTAGTCGGAGAAAACGAAGTCAACATCCGACAGTATGCAAAATACCTTCTGAAAGAAGGAAGCACGTCGGACAAACGTGAACTGCTCGGAAATCTGCGAAGCAGATTAAACTACAAGGACAAAAAGATTACGATGATCGCGGAGTAAATAAAAAATAACAGGACGAAAATATCGCTCTGTTATTTTTTCAATTTCTTTTTTAGGCGTTCGGGTCGCAGATAGTACTCGGCTAATCGGGACACGCCGATAAGAAATTGTCAATGCGGAGGAGGTGGGACTCGAACCCACGAGACCCTTGCGGGTCACAGCTTTCCGGGCTGTTGTAATGGCCACTATACGACTCCTCCAAATCTACAATTTAATGATTTATCCGCGCTGCGTAATTAAATGCGTAAAAATAACTGTTCCATTTTTCTTCGCTGGAACCATAAATGTTGTCAAAATAAAAATAATCAGCCAATGTTTCGCGCACTCTTAAAAGCTCTTTCAGCCGCTTTCTATTTTTTGGGTCTTCAATTGTTAAATCAAGTAATTCCAATCCCCTTTCAAAAAATACTCTGCTTTGTTTTTTATCTTTTTTACTCCAATTTATGGCTCTACCAATTTCAGCACCAATGTTTGCCATCTGCTCTTGTAAAGAGAACTTTAACCACCTGTCTTTGAATTGTGGATCAAAAATCATTTCTCAACTAATTTATTAACAATTTTAATTATCCTCTCTCTGATTTCAGCACTATCAATTCCTCTCGTACGATTTCCGAAGGCCGGCTTTAAGTTTATCATTGAATCAAACTCTATAAATTCTTTGCCATCTTTTTCCGGCCATATATTTATACCCCAAAGATTCTTGGGCTCTGAGTTTTCTTGTTCTATCAGCAACTGTTCTTCGTCTATGTGCATTTCAGCGTCTACCGCCAAAATTTCTTTTTCAATATCAACAACCGCTTTAACCATATTCTCATACATCCTCTTTGTCATTTCTTTCAGTTCTGCAATTTCAATTTTATCTTTAACAATTTTCATATAATTACACTTCCATATCTCTTAATGCTTTTATTCGTTCCTCTATCGGCGGATGGGTCATAAATAACTTTGTCAACCAACTGGTTGTTTGCTTTCCCTTGAACGGAGACGAGATATATAGGGAGCTGGTGGCATTGTTTATTATTCTCATCGGCGCTTGATCAGACGATATCTTTTCTAAAGCAGAAGCCAATCCCTCGGGATAGCGGGTAAGCAAAGCTCCGTCAGCATCTGCCAAAAACTCCCTTTTTCTGGAAATAGCCAGCTGTATCAAAGTGGCGGCAATGGGAGCTAAAATAGCGGCCACTATCCCCAAAACTGCTAAAAGGGCACCGGCACCTCCCTTGTCATTATTCGAGCTTCTTCTGCCGCCGCCCCAGAAGCTTACTCTTAAAAATATGTTGGAAGCCATGGCCAGAATGCCGGCCAATATAGCAACCACTGTTGCAAGCAGCATATCTTTATTTCCGATATGGGACAATTCGTGGGCAATAACCCCTTCCACCTCTGTTTTATTTAATTTATTTAAAAGACCCTGGGTAACTGCCACTACCGCATGCTTGGCATCCCTTCCTGTTGCAAAAGCATTAGGCTGTACTTCCGGTATAATATATATTTTAGGCAAAGGCAAACCGGCTGTAATACATAAGTTTTCCACTATATGGTACAGCTCCGGATTTTGATTATGTTCCAGCGGATTAGCTCTCACCATTGATAAAACAATTTTATCCGAGTACCAATAGCTGCCGAAGCTCATAAAAACGCTGAGAATCACGGCGACGAACAGAATAACCTGATCATCCATCAGATAGCTGAAAAGCCATCCGATAGCGATAATAAAGACCAAAAACCCAGTTATTAAAAACCAGGTTTTTCTGACGTTAGAATCTGCCT
>CAYVRE010000003.1:0-31548 GCA_964453095.1 uncultured Candidatus Saccharibacteria bacterium | reverse complement strand
CAAAACCACTGCATTTCCATCTGCTCAAATTCCCTTGTGCGGAAAATGAAATCTGTGGGAGTAATTTCATTGCGAAATGACTTTCCTATCTGGGCAATACCGAAAGGAACTTTTATCCGCATTGATTGCAGAACATTCTTAAAATTAACATAGATTCCCTGGCAAGTTTCCGCTCTTAAATATGCCATTGATGATTCGTCTTCAATCGGGCCGACAAATGTTTTCATCATCAGATTAAACTTTTTTGACTCAGTCATCTCTCCGCCACAGTCGGGGCATTTGTCTTTCTCCAGCAAATCCTTTCTGAATCTGTGGTGGCACTTTTTACATTCCACCAATTCATCGGCAAAACCGGCAGTCAGATGTCCAGATGCCTGCCAAACCTTGGGGCTCATTAAAATAGAGGCGTCCAATCCGACAATATTGTCATGAAGCCTGGTCATTTCTTTCCACCAGGCCTTTTTAATATTGTTTTTAAGCTCAATGCCCAGCGGGCCGAAATCATAGCAGGAAGAAAACCCGCCATATATCTCAGACGACTGGAAAATAAATCCACGCCGTTTGGCCAGCGATACTAATTTTTCCATTAAATCGTTTTTTGTTTTTTGTTTCATATTTTATATTACTGTACGATGCCCCCGCCGGATCCGGCCGGGTCATCGGGCAGAACAGTTGTTATAGCTGAATCCTTTGATGTAACGCTGGTGCCGGTAAATTGATTTTCTCCCGTAATAGTCGCTTCACCTATTATGGCAGCCGAAGATCCTTTTTGCGAACTTGTCGGAGTCAAAGATACTTGGAAATAAATGGAAACAGGATCGCCAGAAATGCCTGTGCCTTTCAAAATATCCCCGGCAGACCAGACAATCTGGCGGCTGGCTGAATCAAAAGAAAATCTTGATAACTCGTCTCCCGGCAAAATCTGGCCGGTCAAAGCCACATTCTGCGGAAGGATTGCTTTTACTTTAACATTTTTAGCGTCGCTGAAATAGTTTTTAATATCCCAGGCAATTGTATAGGTGGTGGCCTGTCCTGCTTGAGGGGGCGTAGGCCCGGAATTTGAAATAGGAGAATTTTGGTAATATGCTCTCTGAGCAATCACCAGGCCGGAGCTTACCTTTATGGTAAACCTCTGAGTAATCTGAGATATGTTTACCTCATTTGCTATTATGGCATCTCCCTCTTCGGCGCCGGAAGCAGCCCAGCTATCTTTTACTTTGATATTAAATTCAACCATGCCCTCCTGCTGTACGTCCAACCGCCTTAATTGAGAAACCTGCCTTGAATCCCAGACAATCATATTGTCATTAACCTGTATCTGGATCCCCGGGACTGATATGGTGGACATATCCAGAGCCGGACTGTCTAATTTGACAATCATAAACAGATTATCGAAGGCAGTCGAGCCGATGTTTCTGAAAAATATCTGATAATTAAGCGTCTCGCCAGGCGAAGCCACATAACTGGGAGAACCATTGATTGTCTGGGAAATAGACAGAAGGGGCTGGATAACCTGAACCTCCATAGTTGTTTCCTTGATAACAATAAAGGTTCCGTTTATGCGCATACCCAGCTTAGCAGAAAATGTTAAGTTCTGGCTGGCGTCTGCGCTGGCCTTGCCCTTAATGCTTATCCTGCCTCCCTGTGCTTTATTCAGGGTCTGAAGCTTCCATTCTGAATTATCCAGGGAAGAAGGGGTTGATGATATAAAATCAAAACCGGACATTGGGTCAACTTTTACGCTCAAATTTTCCAGCGGATAATCAACGTTGGAAAAATAGTTTATTGAATATTCAATCTGTTTTCCTTTTTCAATTTTTGAAGGTAAATCAAAATCCAGGGTTATGGGGGTTGATTCAATCTGAGTAGTGAAGGTGGTGCTTGATTCGTAGGGAGCAGTTATATTTTTGGGCTGATAGGAAATAGTAGCTTTGGCTACCTTTAAGTCTCCTTCCTTCCCTAAAAGCCGGGTTTTAAACTGCACAAACTCCTCGCCTCCAGGATATATATCTTTCAGATTTTGGACAATTCTTGTTTTACTATCCTCGGTTAAAGAGTTCTCCGGCATTTCAAAGATAAGCTTTACCTGCTCTAAAACAAAATTGCCGTTGTTCTTGTATTTAACGGTGTATTCAATTTCATCTCCTGTTTTGGCTTTCTCGGAACCCAGAATCTCCAGGCGCAAAATCTCCTTTGAAAACATCCCTTCCCTGTAAAACCAAAAAACGGAAAATCCGGCGATAAGGACTAGAAATAAAATTAACAGATAATATTTTGTTTTCATATTTTTACTTATAATAATATATTATATCACTTTGTCTCCTAAAAGATAAAAATAATAATTATCCGACAGTTCCCTTAATAGCTTTTGGGAACTGCTTTCAACCCTTAGCTTATGCGCTGTTTGCCAATCTTTTTTTACAATTAACCGTAAGATTTTGACGACATCCGAATTAATTTTTCGCGCATCATCATCCGGGTTCAAGCATTTTTTGCAGATAACTCCGCCGGCTTTATTTGAAAAATATATATTATATGGATTCAGTTTTTCTCGGCAGGAGGCGCACCTGTCAATTTCAGGCCTATATCCCAGCGCGGAAAATAGATTCCATAGGAAATAATAATAAACTACTTCCAGCTTCCAGGCCCCGATTTCCGATTCATTGCTGTCCAGCCTTAAAAAGGTTTCCTCCAACAGATTAAATACTTCTTCGTCTTTCTCCTGGCCTTTTATGGCATTATCCAAAACCTCTGAGATCTGGCGAGCGATTTCTAATTTATCCGGACTTAATATGACTCTGCTATGCTTATCAATAAGACCGACGTCTGTCAATGTCTTGTTGTTTTTTCCCTGTATAAACTCGATCTCTGATAAAGAAAATATATCAATCCCTCCCTTTAATTTTGAAGTAATCTTTCTTATGGCCTTGGCCATAATTTCCAATCTTCCGAAATCCTGGGCGAAAACAGTAAAAACCCTGTCCGATTCATTTCTATCGCTTCTTTTAAAAACAAATCCTTTTGTCCTATAATGCAGCGCCATACCGTTATTTAATCCCCCCTATTTTCTTAAAGAATTTTATCTCCTTCCTTATTTTCCCTTTTTCGGCAAGGTTTTTAGAAACAATCATTTTTTGATTCAGTTTTTTCAAACCCCACTTCAGGTCTGTTTTAGAAATATTCCCGCCTAGTGCCTGCGAAAAAACCTGTTTTTCCAATTTAGCTCTTTCTATCGGGGTTAAGTTCAGCCCAACATCCCTTTGCGCCTGGTAAACTTTGGCGCTTCTCAACTTCTGGCGCAAATTTATTCTGGATACTTCTGTTCCTTCTCCAAACATCGCGCTGCTTTCATGCTTTATCCCGCTAATTTCGCTTTTTTCAATTACCGGGGAGCTCGGCCCTAGTGCCGATGCGCCGTCCTGATATTGGATGGGCTGATTTTTAGCAACTGGTATTCTTATTTGGGAACCCATCTGAACTTTAGCAGCCACTTCCTGATATCTCTTCTCCTCTCTGGCGTTAAGCTGGCTTGTGACAGGTATTTTGGTTTCTACTGGAACGGGTATTTTGATTTCCGCCGGGGGAGGTGTTTTAATCTCAGTTTTTTCTTCTTGAATTTTTTCAGGTGCGATACCAACGATAGGCTGGCGTATTTTTTCTATCTCCTGGCGCTCTTGCTTACTTTCCTCTAATTCTTTGACATTTACCCCGACTCCTCCGCCGTAGTTTTTCTCTTTTTTAAACATCTTTTTGAACATCTCCGCAACCATCCTGAAAAAAGCCCTTATAGCCCAGAAACAGATTACGACGAAAAGTAAAACAATAATGCCCAGAATAGCAAAGAATATAATAGTATCTGTCATATTTTTTTAACAGCTATTAATAGCTTCTGGCTGTCCACCTCAACTTCTTTTTCCAGATCAAACTGGGCTTGTTTTTCAGAGTTAAGATAAAAATCTCCGGCTCGGATTTCCCTTAAAATATATTCTTTGTTCTTTTCCAGGAGTTTTGTTAATTTATCTTCGCATGAGAAATATACGGCGATCCTGTCTGCCGGCTTGAGCCCGGCGCTTTTTCTCATATCCTGTACGTGGCGCACAACCTCTCTAGCCGATCCTTCGCTCTTCAATTCATCTGTAATCTTTGCATCCAGTTCTGTCTCTTTATCAATTTTGCTGTCGAAAATAACTTCTTTGACGTTTACCTCGTCTTTGACTAAATCCAACAACTCTTTATTATCTCTTATTTTCAGCTTTGTGTTTCTAACTTTCAATTTACTAAGCGGCTGTTTTACCTTTATGCCCTTTTCCGATCTTTCCGCCAAAGCTAAGTTTACTACAGATCTCACTTCGTCCATTTTATCTTCCAAACCATCATCTATTAATTTTTTATTTACTTTTGGCCAATCGCACAAATGAACTGACTCCGGCATTTTTTCGGTTTTCAGATTTTGGTAAATATCTTCTGCGGAAAACGGCGTTATGGGAGCCATCACCAGCGAAAGTGAATGCAAAACATAGCGCAATGTGGCAAGTGCATCTCTTTTGTCGGGATACCCTTTGGGCCCTTCCTCTTTAAAGCGCTCTCTACTGCGCCTCAAATACCACACTGAAAATTCATCAATAAAGTCAACGAGCGGACGGGTTGCCAAATCAACGCGATAGCTTTCATACCCATCTGTAACAGCTTTTATCAATCTGCTAAGCCTGGATAATATCCAAATATCAAGAACATTTTTACTGGTATTATCGGCCGGGGTGCCGTTCTGATAAAGCTGATAAAACGCGAGGATGTTGTATAGCCTGCTGATGTTTTTCTTTACAATTTCGTCTACGCCTTTTTCAGAGAACGAGAGATTGTCCGCCTGGACCACAGGAGAGCTTAACATATAGAAGCGCATTGCATCAGCCCCATATTTTTCCATTACTTCGGCCGGGTCAGGATAATTCTTTAATTTTTTAGACATCTTTTTTCCGTCTTCCGCCAACACAATCCCTGTTACAATACAGTGTTTAAATGCTTCTTTTCCGAATAATGCGCCAACAAGCACATGCTGATAATAAAACCATGCGCGGGTCTGATCTTGAGCTTCACCAATAAAATCTGCCGGAATGGGCCTGCGCGTGGCAAACGGAACAGAACCTGAATCAAACCAAGTATCCAGCACATCGGGCACCCGTTGCATATTGCCTCCGCAACCGCACTCAAAAATAACCTGGTCAACTATGTCTTTATGTAAATCATAAACCTTTGTCCCGCTCGCTTTTTCAAGCTCTGCAGCAGATGCAAAAACAATCTCTTTTTTACACTTATCGCATCTCCACACGGGAATTGTATTTGCCCAAAAACGCTGGCGGGAGATAGACCAGTCGCGAGCCCCCTCAAGCCACTGGCCAAATCTTCCTTCTTTTATATGCTCGGGAGACCATTGTATTTTTCTTGCGGTCTTCAACAATTTTGATTTTATTTTTTCAACAGCAACAAACCATGAGCCGGTTGCATAGTTTAATAATGCCGTATCGCATCTCCAGCAATGAGGATAGCTGTGCAGTTCTGATTTTTTATCAAATACTTTTTCGCCCAGCGCTCTTATCATATCGACATCTGCTTTCCGAACTTCTTCCGGTTTGTCTTTGTCGCGCGGTTTCAAATCTAGCCCTGCCAGTTCTCCCATTTCTTCTTTGAATGCACCGTCCGTCTTCACGTGCTGAACAAACGGAAGATTGTCTTTTTTGCCGAGCATCATATCATCCGCGCCGAATGCAGGCGCAATATGCACAATACCCGTGCCGTCGTCAGTGTTCACAAAATCAGCAACATACACCTTCCAGCCATTTTCCCTGTTTTTTAGATTTTCATCTTTTGAATAATTATCAAATAATGGTTCGTATTTTAAACCAATCAAATCTTTAACTTTTACTTCTTTTTTTATCTCCGGAATTTCCGGAATAATTTTTTCTTTGTAAAAATTCGCGGATGAAATATATAGCACTTCATTTTTTTCAAACAATACATATTCAATCTCTTCTCCAACGGCCAAGGCAACATTTCCCGGCAGGGTCCATGGAGTTGTTGTCCAAGCCAGCAAATAAATATCGCCTTTTAATCCAAGTTTTTCTGGATTTTTTAATTTGAATTTTACGGTTGCCGATAAATCTTTTACATCCTTATATCCGTCCGCCACCTCTCCTTGGCTTAACGTGGTCTCACATCTTGGGCAAATATGCATAGACCTGTAATCTTCATAAACAAGCCCCTTTTTATATAATTCCTTAAACGCCCACCATTCTGACTGCATATACTCAAAATCCATAGTACGGTAAGGATTTGCCATATCAGCCCATCGGCCAAAGCGCGGAATTATCTTTTCCCATTCATGCATAAAAGTAAAAATACGCGCGCGGCAAAGGTCATTGAATTTTTTAACGCCCATCTCCACAATCTCTTTTTTGCTTTTTGTGCCAAGCTCCTTTTCAACAATATTCTCAATCGGCAATCCGTGGCAATCCCACCCCCATTGACGTTCAACATAAAATCCCTGCATGGTTTTATAGCGGGGAATCACATCTTTAATCGCACTTTGGAGCAAATGCCCGTAATGAGGCCGGCCGGTTGCAAACGGCGGGCCGTCGTAAAATACAAAAGCTTTGCGCTTTTTTGTTTTTTCAAGCGTTTTCTCGAATATCCTGTTATCCTGCCAAAACTTGAGTATTTTTCTTTCGTTTTCCGGAAAATTATACATGTTTTTAGTTAAGTTCTCTTATTTCGCTTTTGTGGATTCTTTCTTGGGGAGGGAAATTATCAATGGTTTTCTCCAGGGAAAACCCCATGGCTTTTCCCTGCAATAAAACCAAAGGTCCCTCGTGGCTTACTATTAAAATATTTTTGCCCTTATATTTTTTATCTGTTTCTTCCAAAAAATCGCGCATTCTTTCTAAAACCTGACTGTAGTTTTCTCCTCCATCAGCGCCGCGTATAATTCTTTCTTGTTCGCTTTTAAACGACTCCCACATTTTTTCCCCTGAGCCCCCGTTAAAAACTCCGAAATCAATCTCTCTCAGGCGGCTATCGGTTTCCGTCTTTATTTTTAACAAATTGCCGACAATCTCAGCTGTCTGCTGGGTTCTCAGCAGCGGGGAAGCAAAAATTAAATCAATGCTTTTGTCCGCTAAACTTTCTGCTGATTCTTTTACTATCTTCCGGCCATTGTCCGTAAGCTGATTTTCGAATTTTTCCGGCCATGAGGAAACAATATTCTTAACATTGGAAAGCGCCTGACCGTGCCGCATTATGTAGTATTTGTTATTTAATTTCATTACATTTTTTCGGGAGCAGATACCCCCATTAATTCTAATGTATTATTTAAAACAATCCTTGTTGCTGAAACCAATGCCATACGCGCGCCGGTGAGCTCTTTATCTGCGGATATAACACGACAATTTTCGTAAAACTTGTGGAATGTATCTGACAGCTCAATGGCATATTGTGGCAACCGCTGCACCTGATAATCAGTAGCCGTATCTGATATGACCTCCGGTAATATGACTAACTGCCTGATCAAATCCAACTCAGCCGGCTCTTTTAATAATCCGAAATTTGCTCTTGATTTTAAACTTTTAATTTTTGATTTTTTAATAATACTGCAAATCCTGGCATTGGCATACTGGACTTTGAACACGGGGTTCTTGTCTGATTTTTCTTTTGCCAGGTCCATATTAAAATTCATATGGGTATTAGGGCTTATCATCAGAAAGAAAAATCTGGCCACATCCAGGCCTATCTCGTCAATCAACTCGTCTATGGTCACATAAATGCCTGTTCTCTTTGACATTCTGACTTCTCTGCCTTTTTCAAAAAGCCGGACCAGCTGCATCACAACGGCATCTATTCTTTCTTTGCCGAAGCCAAAAGCATGGGAAGCGGCTTGCAACCGGGGAACATAACCGTAGTGGTCGGCGCCGAGAAACATAATAATCTTGCTAAAACCTCTTTTTAGCTTGTTCTTCATGTAAGCAATATCCGAAGCAAAATATGTTCTGATCCCGTCCGCCCGCACCAAAACCCGGTCTTTGTCATCGCCTAAATCATGTGATTTGAACCATGTTGCTCCTTCGCTTTCATAGGTAAAACCTTTTTTAGAAAGCTCGGCAATGGCTTTATCCACCTCTTTCTTCTTATACAACCCTTTCTCTAAAAACCATGTATCAAACTTTATGCCCATCTTCTTTACCGAGGGCTTTATCATTTTTTCCAGAATAACTTCGGCGGCTTTTTCTCCCACCTCCTCCGGATCATCGCCTCTTATTTTATTTCTCAGCTCAACAATATACTCTCCTTTATATACCGCCTCGCTATCGCCGATTACAGAGTGCCCCAGTTTCTTTATCTGGGCTCCGGTGTCGTTGATATAGTATTCGCGGGAAACTTTATAGCCGGCTTTTGATAAAACACTGGCCAGAGTATCCCCGCAGAATCCGCCCCGGCCATTGCCCAAGGTCAAAGGGCCTGTGGGATTGGCGGAGATAAATTCCACGTTGGCTTTCTCCCCTTTACCTATTTTCAGATTCCCGTATTTCTTTTTTTGCTTCAAAATCTCCGGCACCTGTTTCTGAAGATATTTTTCAGAAACAAAAAAGTTAACGAAGCCATTTGCAACTTCAACTTTTTTGATTAGAGAAGTTTTACTTTTTTCTATTTCTATCTTTAACAGAGTGGCCGCTTCAAAAGGATTAATGGCCAAATCTTTAGCAATTACGAAAGCCACATTAGTTGAATAATCGCCGCGCATTCTCTCGTTAGGATGTTCAACTAAAATTTCCTTAACAGAAATCCTGCCATAGCCCTCCTGTTTTTTTAATCCTTCAACTGCTTTTTTAACCAAGCTTTTTATTTCTTCTTTTATCATTGAATTGTTGTGCCGATGAACGGCTTATTGTTTAAAAAATCTTCGAGGCGCTCCAGGTTTTTTCCGTTGAGTATTGCTACCTTAAGCTTTAATCTTGATGCCAGCTTCGAAGCGCGGGGGTCAAAAGGCATGGATAACCCCGGAGTCCATTTGCTTCCTACAATACGCTCAAAACTTTTCCAATCAACTTCTTTAAATGGCTTGGCATCAGGAAACTGATTAGGATTCTTATCATAGACATAATCAACATTAGTTAAATTGATTATAGTCTTAACTCCGTAGGTCTTGGCCGCCAGCGCGGAAACATAATCAGTTGACCACCCCGGCTTATACCCGGCTCCCACCAGAATATCCTTATTGGTCTTTACCTTCTTATTCGGGTCTGTAATGATTTTTGGATAAGACATCCCTGCAAACATCTGTTTTACAACTTCGGCATTCAGTCGGGAGATATTTATACCAATCCAATCCCTTTCAGTATTATTAGCGCCGAACTCCAAAAGCGCTTTTTGATAAACCCTGCATACTTTTCCTCCGCCGACTAAGACAAAGAACCTTTTGGCTTTCAAATGCTTTTGCAGAGAGCGATTAAAATTTTTCATAAATCCTAAATCAATCTCCCCCGGCGCCACCAGCGAACCTCCCAAAGAAATAATAATTATTTCCTTTATATTTTTTGCCATATTATATTCCAGTTTATCTTATTTCTCCTAAAAATTAAAGGGTTTTGTAATAAAAAATCCCCGACCAGACGAATCTGATCGGGGACACGATACTGTGGGCTAAAGCCTTTGGGCCATTTCGAAGTAGCTGTTGTAGTGCGGCTTGCACCAAACAGAAAGAGTTCGCCAGCAATGGCCCATCTTATTGGTGCGAGCCCAATCTGCGAAGACCTCTTTGATACGGTTTACAACCAGTTTTTGTTCGTCCCTAGTCGGGTCGAATGGTCCCAATCCGTACTCGTCTTCACCGGCGGTGTAACGGACTTCCACCTGGATGCTCGCTTCGTGCAATGTAGCTTCAGCCAATACCGCCGTGAAGGCAGTATCATTCTTGCCTGCTATGCCGAAAACCATCTCAACGGCGTGAACGAGCACATTTCCAAGTTCGCAGAGCAGTTGATCGCCTCGGCCTTTTTGTCTCAAAAAATTCTTGGCCGGGGGGCTGATAATCAGATAAACCTGCGGCATGTTATTGCCTCCCATGTTAGGGGTAATGTAAATTAAAAACTATTTAGATGTTAGCATATAAATATAAACTTGTCAATATTAATAAATTATGATATAATTATATAATAAAATTATGAAGATATTTAGCGAAAATAAGAAAGCGCTGTTTGACTATGAGGTCCTGGAGAAGTTTGAGGCAGGGCTGGTTTTGTTCGGCCAGGAGGTTAAATCCATAAAAACAGGGCATATAAACTTATCGGGAACTTATGTCGCTTTAAGGGGCGAAGAGCCGTATTTAGTAGGCATAAGAGTGCCTCCCTACCAGCCCAATAACGCCGGAGCCGACTATAACGAGACCCGGGAAAGAAAGCTTCTTCTTAATAAAAAAGAAATTAATTATTTGATAGGAAAGACCAAAACCAAGGGTTTTTCCCTTATACCCTTGAAAATATACGAGAAGAATGGTAGAATAAAACTCGAATTCGCATTATCCAAAGGAAAAAAGAAATACGACAAAAAAGAGAAACTAAAGAAAAAAGATATAAACAGGGAGGTTGATCGCGAATTAAGGTCGCGGGGATGATTGTTTCGATGAATTGTTCTTTAAAGCAAGGCAGGTCGAGCTTTCTCGGGGCTCTTTAATCTTCCGGGAAAAAACATAATTGCTAATTTATTTAATAAGCAACCCGCGTTAGCATACGCTTAATGCGGCATCTTCCTCATTGACTCCTAATAAATGAACGAAGGTGTTATACTATTAGGATAGACAATCTATTTCTCCGCTAGATTATCGAAATTAAGGAGATAAGGTATTAAAAATTTTGTTAGTTTTCTATTTAATACCCGAACATCAAAACTGACTAAACTTGTAGAATTGCTTTCAAAAACTTTTCAGACGCGATTTCAATATCGCCATCTCCACAAAATATTTAATTTAAAATACCATCTATAAAGTATTAATCAACAATTTTATAAGAGCCAAAGAGGTAAGGGTAATCGATGAAACGGGCAAACAGCTCGGCATAATGAATATATTTGAGGCCATTGATTTAGCCAAATCAAAAGGTTTGGATTTAATCCAGGTAACAGAGAAAGTCGAGCCGCCGATCTGCAAAATAGCCGACCATGGAAAATATCTCTACTCAATACAAAAAAAAGAGAAAAAGATAAAACAGCATGGCGGAGAATTAAAGGAAATACGGCTGGGATACAAGATTTCACCTCATGACACGGAGACCAAGGCAAAACAGGCACAGAAGTTTCTGAAGGAAGGAGACAAGGTAAAAGTAAGCTTGGTTTTGAGAGGAAGAGAAAAAGCCTTCGCATATATGGCCAAGGGGAAAATAGAGGCTTTTCTGACTATACTGAACCAGTTGACACCGATTAAAATGGAAAGAGAAATAAAAAAAGAGCCGAGAGGTTTTACGACAATAATATCAAAACAATAGCATGAACAAAACAAAAAAGGCATTAATAAAAAGGTTCAAAATAACCAAGACGGGCAAGATTTTGAGGAGGATGACCGGTCAAAACCATTATAGGTCCAAAAAAACAGGGGAAAGAAAGAGAAAAGGTCGCAAATGGATTGCGCTCTCCAAAACAGAGGCACAACATCTTAAAAAGTTTTTAACCAAATAGCATGAGCCGAATTAAAAGAGCCGTACAAGCCCGCAAGCACAGGAAAGGCCTGATGAAACATGCCAAGGGTTTTAAGTATGGAAGAAAGTCAAAGTTTAAAGCAGCTAAAGACGCATTAAGACATGCCTGGACTTACGCCTACAGAGATAGAAAGGCTAAAAAGAGAACTTTCAGAAATCTGTGGAACCTGCAGATAAACGCATTAGCCAGGCAAAACGGAATTACCTATAGCCGGCTGATTAACGGAATGAAAAAAAACAAGATTGAAATAGACAGAAAGGTATTATCCGAGTTAGCAAAAGAACATCCTGAAATCTTTATAAGGATAGTAGAAGAAGCAAAAAAATAACAAAAATCAAAAAACCGCTATCCCTATGGACAGCGGTTTTTTGATTGCCCAATTACTTTTTTGAAATGATAAAATCGTTGGCTTTTTCTAACAGCATCTTTGAATTTTTAAAAGTTGTTTTTTTAATTGCCTCGTCAATCGGCAGCCAGACAAAATCAATATGCTCATGGGATATTTTCACATCTTTGGTGTTTGTCTGCACGACATAAAAAACAACCAGCTTAAAAATCCACGGGGTTTTAGCACTTTTTTTATCTTCCTCGGAAACACTTTCTTTATACTGCCTGAAAAAGTATTTTATGTATTGCTTAAATCCGGGAATTATATTCACATCCTTAATTCCCGTTTCCTCTTTCACCTCTCTTCTAATTGTCTCTTCATCGCTTTCGCCTTGCTCAATATGCCCCTTGGCGAATTCCCAATGGCCTCCCCTGCGGTTCAACGATGGATAATGCAAAAGAAGATAATATATCTTATTATCCTCTCTCCTAAATATTATTGCTCCTGCTGATTTTTCCTTTGGCATTTTACTTGAAGTATTTTAACAATTCTTCCACCGGTTTTGTATTTATTACATCGCTCTTTTCTGCCCAGCCGCGGCGGGCCGTAGCAATTCCGTATTCTATAAGAGATAACTGCTCTTTTTGATGCGAGTCGGTATTGATTATCATTTTAATCCCCTCGTTCTTTGCCCGGCGAATGTATATATCTTTTAAATCCAGACGCTCCGGCGAAGAATTTATTTCCAGAATAGTTCCGGTTTCTTTAGCAGCCTTCAACATCTCATCGAAATCCACCAGATACTCGTCTCTTTTGCTAATCAACCTTCCCGTAG
This sequence comes from uncultured Candidatus Saccharibacteria bacterium, assembly GCA_964453095.1. GTDB lineage: Bacteria > Patescibacteriota > Minisyncoccia > Minisyncoccales > Staskawiczbacteraceae > XYD1-FULL-39-28. The sequence continues at coordinate 18,652 of CAYVRE010000003.1, read as the reverse complement.
GGTGCGATATTATATCCACATTAGGATTCTTTATCGCCCTGATCAGCCGTTCTGTCATTTTTGGCTTTTCCTGTTTCAAAGCCGAGTGCGCCCCGGCAATCACATAATCCAACTTTGCCAAAACCTCGTCTTTAATATCAATTGATCCGTCTGTTAATATATTGGCTTCACATCCGTGCAAAACCCTGAACTTTTTACCCTGCTTTTCAAGCTTTTCATTTATCTTTTTAATCGCCTCGTGCTGTTTTAACAATTGTTTTTCATTCAAACCGTTTTCTATTCTCAAAAACTTAGTGTGGTCTGAAATACCGATATATTCATATCCCATATCCATGGCTGCCTGGGCCATTTCTTCGATTGAGTTCTCTCCGCCATCCCAATCCGAATGGCAGTGCAAATCTCCTTTGATATCTTTGTATCCGATAATCTTCGGCAGTCTATCTTTTAACGCCGCTTCAATTTCTCCTTCGTTTTCTCTAAGCTCCGGCTCGATATATGGCAAACCGATTGCTTTATATATTTCCTCCTCGGTTCCTCCGGCAATCATTTTTTTACCCTTAAACAAGCCATACTCTGAAAGCTTTAATCCTTTTTCCATAGCGATTTTTCTGGTGACGATATTGTGGTCTTTGCTTCCCGTAAAATACTGCAGGGCAGAGCCATAGCTTTCCTTGGGCACAACCCTCAAATCCATATCAAAACCTTCTTTCATTCTAATTGATGCTTTTGTCCCGCCCTTGGCCCAAACTTTTTCAACCCCGGGCAGCTTAACAAAAAAATCCATAACCTTGGCTGGCTTTTTTGAAACAACCAGGATGTCCACGTCTCCAATTGTCTCCTTTTTTCTGCGCACTGAGCCTGCCAGACTGATTTTATCAACCTCTTTCAAACTCTTTAATTTCTCCAGAACATTCCTGGCAGTAGGAAGAATCTTCCCCAAAAGAAATCTTCCCTTGTCCCTTTTTAAGAATTCCAAGCCCTGCAGAATATTCTTTTCTGTTTTTTCCCCGAATCCGAATAAGGGGGCGATCTTGTGCGCCTTAGCTGCTTTTTCCAAATCCTTGAGATTTTTAATTCCCAATTTCTGATAAAGAGTTCTAGTCTTTCTGACTCCCATGCCCTCAACCCTTATCAGCTCGTCTACCTTCATGGGCAGCTTCTTCTTATACGTTTCGTAATGTTTTACCTTGCCGGTTTTCAGATATTCTTCTATATGGTCTGCGATGGCTTTACCGATGCCGGGAATTTCCAGCAAAGCTTTTATCCCGCCTCTTCCATATACATCTCCCACGTCTTCATCGAGCGCCCCCAAAGACAAAGCTGCCCTCTGATAGGCATAGGGCTTGAAGGCCACCCCTTCCATTTCCAGAAAGTTCGCCATCTCATTGAATATTTTTGCCAATTCCTGATTTCGCATATACAAAATATATTATGGCTCAACCACCGGCTTTGCCGAAGCTATTTTAACACTATCCCCTCGCTTAGAAACGTTATTGCCCACCAGCAAAAGCAAAAATGCGGAGAAAAGCGTAAGAACGGACACAAAGATAAAAAGCACGTTAAAGCCGAATACTGATGCCATGATGCCGCCTAATCCTCCTGCTATGCCGGCCCCCATGCTGATAGATGTTGTTTCCATGCTCCACTCAAATGCTTCTTTGCCCTTGTCTATGTGGCGGGTAAAAATAGCCAGCCACGAAGGAAGCGCCATTGCCATGCCGACTGCGTGAATTACCTGGAATAAATAAATATGCCACGGCTCAGACGAAAACAGATATCCCAGAGGCACAAAACCGACAATAAACAGGCCGATTACCATAAACCATAAATCATCTTTTTCCCCATCATGCTTGTCTAAAAAGCGTCCGATGGGTATTTCAATAAGCGACTTGGTTATCCAGTAAAACAAAGCTGCAAAGCCCGCCACCGCTGCGGCTTTGGCCGGGTCTTCAAATGTTATTTTCTGCAGAACAAACAAAGCGAAGACAGGCGACAAAAGACCCCAGCCGAGGTTAAGAAAAAAATCGCTGATTATTAAAACTTTTATTATTTTATTTATTATTTTGGGCATGGCTTGGACTTTAGTTATTTAATTGTTATATTATAAGCCTTTTTATTAAACTAAAACAGGCCCCGGCGGGGCCTGTAGTTTCTCTATCAACTGATTTCGTATTTTATGCCTTTAATTTTATAACTTGTCTTTACCGGAGAAGAAATAACAACCTCGTCTCCTACTTTATGGCCCAAAAGCGCTTTTCCCACCGGCGACTCATTACTAATTTTTCCCAGGGCAGGATTGGCTTCCAGCGTGCCCATAATCACAAATTCATCTTTCTTGCCGCCTATATCCACCTTTACTTTGGCGCCTATGCCGACAATATTTGTTTTTTCATGGGGCGGATTTTTAATAAGCTCGTGATGGGCCAGAATATTCTTCAGTTCGTCAATCCTGGATCTTAAAAATCCCATGTCTTCCTGAAAACTGACGAATTCCGGGTTTAAATCCTCTGATTCAAAAATCTTAGGCGCCTCTTCCCCTGTTGCCTTGCGCCGCTCAAAATCCAGCAATTCATCATGCTCTTTTTTTAACTCCTGCAGCTTGGCTTTAGTTATGTAAAAAGTTTTGTCATCCATATTGTTATTGTAATGTTATTCCTTATATTTAGAATGTCAATGTTTTGCTTGGTTTATGTAAAAAAGAAAAGCCACCAAGCTTAGTGGCTCCTAGTGCGCCGGCGGAGAGGTACAACGACCCCCTATCTTCTGCCATGCTAGCACGGCGATTCTATCTTGCATAAGTTCGTTCGAGACAGCCTGCTCATCGTGAGGAAGACTACAATCTTTCCTCAAGGCCTGCATCTCTATATAGCTAAGATAGGTTCCGTTTAATCTAAGAGTAAACTGTTCTTCTGTTAGTCTTCTCTGTTCGGGCTGAAATAATCCGTTCATAGCGCACCTCCTGACAAAGAACAATGGCCTCCGTTAAAATAGTCAATCACAATTTAAATAATTTTATAACAATCAAGATGAGAGTGCAATGGTTAATAACTTTTTAGGCCTTAAAATAAGGTTTTTTGAGGCAGGGGTTTTTTCTTTTTAGCCTCCGAATTATCTTTTGAAAGAACCCTTATCTTTCCGTACACCCCGTCATATCCCGGCTCAATCTGCGCCTTGCCATCCCTTACCATTAATATGCCACGGCTTACTTCTTCTGAACTGAATTTTTGTATTTCATCTTTGCCGGATTCCAGCAGAATTTTAAACTCGTTTCCGATGTTTTTTATTAAATCGCCGTATATCCTGGAAACATTTTTCGACGCAGTTGAAACGCCCAAGGCATCAGCTATAATCTCGTCCAACGGAATTAAACTCTTAAAGGGGACTGCATTCTCGGGAACAAAACCTTCCGGCCTGTCAGCCAGTTCCTCAACCCTATTTAAGACGCCTATTACCAGCGGCTTTGCGCACCGAGGGCATACATTGTTGTATTTTTTTGATTCCTGCGGAGATAAGCTTAAATTGCATAACCGGTGCCCGTCATAGTGATATTTTCCTTCTTCGGGAAAAAACTCGACGGTGTATAAAAACTTGTTTTTGTCTTTTGTTTTAATCGCTTCTACAATTTTTTGATAATTTAATTCTGTATCAAAAACATTGGCCTCTCTGCCGATTTTCTGCGGAGAATGGGCGTCGGAATTGCTTATTAAGGTAATCCTTCTGCCATCTGGTATCCGCCAAAGCATCTTTGGGTCCGCAGAAAGACCAGTTTCACCAGCATAAATATATTTTGTATAATCCTCAAAACACTCTTCAAAAGAATCAAAACCGGATTTTGAGCCAAAAATTGCGAACCATGGCGTCATAAGATGGGCCGGCACAACCAAGCAATCCCCATCAGCATCCAGAACAATCTTCGCCAGTTCCTTTGCGTCCAAGCCTAGTATGGGCCGGCCGTCAGCTTTTAAATTGCCGATTTTTGATAATTCAAAATTGATTTTTTCCACCGCTTCAAATGACGGGGCAAAAACAATAATATGAATTTTTCTTACTTTCCCGCCCTTTGAATAAATACAGCTGATTTCGCTGGTCAGAATAAAACGGACAGGCGAATCCGAATTGTGCAGCTTAAAAAGGCCGGGCTCCGCCGGCTCTAACTTTTCCTTAATATTTTTGAACCACTCCGGGTGGGTGAAGTCGCCTGTGCCTAAGACCTTAATTCCCTTTATTCTCGCCCACTTATCTAAATTGTCCAAATCCATTGATGGCGAAGTGGCTCTGGAATATTTTGAATGAATATGAAAATCCGCTATAAATTTCATTTTTTGTCAAACGCCTTGATTAGAAATCTGACGAACTCTTTTTTATTTGTTAAAAATTTAGAAAAATCATTCTCTTCCGACAGATTTTTTAAATCCAATGACGGAATAATTAAAAAACTGTCTTCTATGTTCTGCTTTACAATATCAAAATTAACAAACATCAGATAAAAATCCTCGTTGGCTTTTAAATCGTCTTTGCCGGCCAATTGATTAATTTCTTTTTTTCCGTAAACATTCAAATAAATTACTTTGTTTTTGTAGCCGCCCTTTTTTTCAACAACTAAGTCTTTATTTAAATTTTCCGGCTTAAAAACAATCAGGCGGCCTCCGGCGCCCAATGCAATTAAATCGATAATCTTATTTTCTATCTCCTCTTTTATGTTTTTATCGTTTGATTCCGCCACTTCTTTAAAAAAATATTTAACAATTTTTAATCAAAAATTGCTGCTTGTTTATTTAACGGCAATAAAAAACTATTTTATACTTTATATACCTGATACCCCTCTCTAACCTTTTCTTTGACTTTCATCCCCACAGAATCTCCTTTTTTCGCTGTCTTAACCTTTTCGTGCTCAACCTGCATAGAATCAACTGATTGAGTAAAATCAGTATTTTCTCCGCCGGCTATTCTTATACTATCGCCTTCTTTCAGGGGGGCCGTGAGGTCAATAACTGCCACTTCGATATTAGAAAAATAGTGGGTTATTTTACCTATCGGCTTTCCCTCTTCTTTATTGCTTGCCATGATTATATATTTCTATTTATATATTTAGCGACCTTTATTTTATCTTAACACTCTCTAAGATTTTTTCAAACAAAAAACACCAGCTGAAGCTGATGGTCTTTGTTTGAGGGGGTTTATAATTCCCAACGATTTCGGCTTGTTTCTCGAGCCCAAATTCGGACAATGAATTTAGGTACATACTTTAACCTCGTTCATTAAGAACTATTCTGTCCTTGAAGATAAACTTCTCACCCCCTCATATTCGCATTTTATTCCTAAAACAGCTGGTGTCAAGTGTTTTATCCACCGCGGACACACCCCTTATCCACAAACTATTTACATCTTGTGCCCCCACGAGGATTTGAACCCCGATTCCGGCCTTCGGAGGGCCATGTCTTATCCATTAGACTATGAGGGCGTTCTAAAACAGCAATGTTATAAAATATCCTATTATGGCCAGCAAGGCAACCGGTGGCAGCGCGGGAATGGGTTCCTTGTCGTCCTGACTTGAAAACAGCCAATAGCTCAAAAAACATCCGGCCAAAGAAAAAACAACAACAAGCAATGCCCTTAAAAGACCTGAAGGAACCACAGAAACGGCCAGTAGATTGGGAAAGACAACATCTCCTCCGCCTAAAATCATAAAGCCTCCTCCCGGCTTTACTCGATTTAGCTTTTCTTTAAGGTATTTTATTTCCTTGGGGATTATAAAGCCCAGGATAACTTTTTTATCAATCATCTCCTTGGCTATTTTCACCATATGCTTTGTCTTATAAACAGCGATAAAATCATAGAAAGAGAAGACAACTAAAATAACAACTGCTACTGCGGGATTAAAACCCAGGCCGAAAAAACTGGCTGCGCCGGCTAATCCTAAAATTATTAAAATGTTATGAACCCAGATACTGGGTATTTCCAACCATAAAAAAATCAAAGCGCCGATTATTAAAACAGCTCCGAATATGGGAATAAATAAACTCAGGCAAGTCATGCCTCCCCAAAAACAGGTAATTACAAAAAGACTTTTAAATATGATCTCTTTAAATTTGTCGGCTTTCTTGTAAAAGACAAAAAACAAAATGAAAAAGGTAACAAACAAAAAAGAGAACGCAAAGTCCTGTAGAGAAATCGCTGGCAGATATATCCTTTGCGCTTTTACCAGCTTATCCAGTTCAAAAGCGCTAGCAATCGCCAAAACTGATGCGGATAGAAAGAGGACAGCCTCTATCAGAAAAATTGACCAAAATTGCTTTTGAGCCTTGTTTTTTACCAGCTTGTCCCTAATAAGCTTGTGGAGTTTATAGGCCATATAATAGATATTAAGCTTATTCTATCAAAAAACTGGCTAAAAGCCAGTTTTCGACCTATTTGCTTATTCTTGAGAATCTTGTAAACCCTGAGCAAGGCACGATTTCTATGCCTTGTTTTTCCAGCTCGTCCAGAAAGAGATTTACTCCCAGCGAGTCGGAAGAAATATGGCCGGCAATCACGATATTTACATTGGCGGCTTCGGCCTCCTTTTTATGTTCTTCTGAAATATGCATGCCGACTACGGTTCCAACGCCCGCCTGAGCCATTTTTTCATAAAGCTTAGGCGAACCCTCGGTCCCGCCGGTGATCTCAGCCATAGCTATCCTACCGCAACGGTTCTCGGCAGAGCCCACAAAAATCTTCGGCCCGACGCCTATCTTAATCGCTTGTTTATACTCGGGTATTTCTTTCAGATTTGATATTAAGTTGCCGATTCTTTCCGGTTTCTTTTGTTCAATCAGCTCCTTCAAAAACTTAGCGGCCAGATTGTCGCAGGGGGTATGGCTGTTCATTAAATTCACTCCCATAAGCTTGGCTGTATCAACTGTTCTCTGGTGGTTGGCTGAATTAACATCCCTGGCCACTTCTGATATCTTTTCTCTCATCAACCCTTCGGCAACATTTATCGGCACGCCGTAATAATTATATACATCGCACTGCAATTCCATTACGTCAGCCAGTTGGGCCAAACCTTTGCCCATGGGATGATGAGCTATGACTAAATCAATATTCCCCAGCTCTTTGGCCATCAAAATCTCTGCTGGCCCTATATCAATCCCCACCAAAACTCTTTTTACCTCCTTGTCTTCAGCTATGTTATAGATGCCGGAATCCAAGTAAGGATTTTCCAGCGCGTCTTTGTCAAAATCATCCTGCTCGCGCAGGGATAATTTCTGGAATTTCCTTTTTTTATTCTCCAAAAGCTTCTGAACCCCCTCTTTTCCCCGGAAATCCGATTCTATCCCCATCTTTGTTGATAAGTCGTGTATATCCTTAATCTTCATGTTTTTAACTCTTATCCTCTAACAGTTTTTTATACAGCTCAGTTATCATTTCTTCCTGCTTTTTTACGTCCAAAAACTGCTTCCTTATGCGGGATTTCTCCCTGCGGATAAACTTTTTAGTTGATTTAGTCATGTTTTTTATTATAAATTAAAAAAGACATAAGCTCTATGTCTTCTACACCTTACCATAAAACAGGCTTGGTGGCAAGCTACCTCTCCCTGATGGATTTTTTGGCTATTTCCCTGTCATCCCAGTGTATTTTTTTGCCATTTTTAATGCACATCCATGGTTCTGCCCCTTTCCCGGTGATTATAACAACATCGCCGGGCTTTGCCAGGTCAATCGCTTCTTTTATGGCCTTTTTTCTATCTAATATTTTTTTGGCTCTTTCGCCAGCGTCTCTTGCCACCTGATTTATGATATCCGTCGGGTCTTCATCATAAGGATCTTCATTGGTGATGATTATCTCTTTGCAATATTTAGCGGCTATTTGTCCGAGCACCGGCCTTTTCCACTTGTCCCTGCCTCCCCCGCAAGAGCCCAAAACGCAGACCAAGGGTCTGCTTTTCAGAGCGTTATAAACGGCTTCAAGCTGTTCCGGCGTATGGGCGTAATCAACTATAACTCCGAAAGGCTCTTTAGCCACCACCTCCATTCTCCCGGCAATTGCCTTGGCTTTTTCTAATGCTTTTTTGCAAATTTTTAAATCAATCCCATAGGCTTCGGCGATGCAAATAGCGGCCATTGCATTATATATATTAAACTCTCCGACCAGATCGAGATGAAATCTTGTCCCATGAATCTTAAAACTGATCCCGTCTTTTGTTTTGATATTTTCCGTATTTTCAAAACTGAAAACCGCTTTTTTCTTTGCCGGAATATTCAGAAAGTATTTTGCGTTTTCATCATCTATGTTTATAACATGGATATTCTTTGTCGCTTTAAACAGCTTTAATTTTTCATTCCTGTATTTTTCAAAGGTGCCGTGGCTTTCAATATGCTCCGGCGTCAGATTGGTGAAAACAGCCGCGTCAAAATCAATAAATTTATGGCGAAACTGCCTTATGCCCTCAGAGGTAACCTCCAAAACAACGTAGCTACATCCGGCGTTTTTCGCCTGCTTTAAAAACTTCTGTATTACAAAACGGCCGGGCATTGTCATCTTGTATTTATTCTCCCATTCCTCATTTGCAACCCTAAATCTTATTGAAGAAGCCGAGGCAACCTTTTTACCTGATTCCTCCAGTATCCTGGTTATGAGATCAACGGCGGTGGATTTGCCACTGGTGCCGGTAACTCCGATTATTTTAAAGCTCTTATCTTTTCCCGGGAAACCGAAAATAACAGCGCCCAGCAAAGCTAGACCATAGTGATAGATGCTCAGCACAAATTTCGGTATGAATTTTTTGATTGATTCTTTAAAAGTCATTGTTTTTGTTTTTCTATAAAAACGAGCTTGCCGGCTGAAATAGTATGAACAACAATAATTCCTACGCCCGATGCCAGCCAGAACAATGAACTTTCCCTGTCCATAAAAAACAAAATGGCGCTGAGACAAAAAGCCAACAAGCCATAGGTGCTATGATGCACGTGGTATCCGAAAAAAATTGCATGATGCCGATAATATCTATTCCTCAGTTTTTTATTGGTAAGCAGGATCAACTCAAACATCCATGTGGCAATCATGCCCAATAATAAGCCTATTGAAAACAATAAAAGATTATTCATATGCTATCTGCCTAAATTTTTAAGGGCCAGTTTTATACGGTCTTCCGAGTTTTTTACGTTGCTGGCCACGCGGCTGAGGGCGTCTTTGGCCTGCTGTTTGGAAAAGCCCAGTTGCATCAGGGCATCTTCGGCTTCATCGGTTGAGCCCTTTTTAGCTCCCAGCATCTTGAGCTTGCCGGTTAATTCCAGAATAATGGTCATGGCTTTTTTAGAACCTATACCGGGTATACCTTCAAATATCTTTTCATCCTGCTTTAAGATGCTTTCTTTTATCTTATCTAAAGAACCGAGGTCTGAAATATCCAGAGCCGACCTGGGCCCTACTCCGCGGATATCCATAAGTGTTTCAAAAAATTCCAGCACCTCATAAGCTAAAAAGCCGTAAAGGTCCAGGGCCTCCTCTTTGACATTTTGGTATGTAAAAAGCTTGGCTGGCTCTCCTATTCCCGGCAATTTCATTATTGTCTGGCGTGATACAAAAACCTTATAGCCAACATTATTGACTTCTAAAATAATAAACTTGTCCTTTTTGAGAATGATTTTACCGGATAAATATGATATCACGATATTTTTTTATCCCAGTCAGCTTTAATTTTTTCTATAACTTTTTTTTCTTCCAAGGTTGATAGATACATCTCGGATAAAACATCCAATAATTTCAGCCTTTCTTCCTTGTCTAATTTGGGAATCTTTAAAAGTAAGGCATCTTTTTTATCCTGGCTTATATCCAATTTTTTCACAAAGCTTTTTAAATTGTCGTTTACTAAAATCGAATTTGCCATATTTTATGCCCTTGCAGGTTTTAATACAAATTCTCCGGCGACCTTTTTTAATATTTTAAAGACCAACTGAATTAAGCTCTCTTCTTGGTTTTTTGCTTTTCCGCCCCCACCTCCGCCTCTTGAAGACGCATCCGAGCCGGCATCCCCGCCATAACTTTTTAAGAATTTTTTCAGCACCTTTCCATCCTTCTTAGGATCGCCGGTCAATTTGCCCAGCTCTCCTTTTTTATTCAAAATATCATCAAAAAAAGATTGTATATCTTTACCCTCCTCGCCTTTCTGGTCAAAGACCTTTTCTATGGCTTTTAGTTTTTTGGAGTCGTCTTCCCCTCCATCTAAGCCTTCCAGATATTTAGAGACCAGATCCTCTCTCATTTCTTTGTAGGCTGCTTTGACCCTCTCAATGGCCCCATCTATGTCGCGAGTTTCTTCTTCAATAATCTTCTCGGTTTGTTTTCTAACTTCATTTTCCCATTCTTTTTCCAGCTGCGCTTTAGCCTCTACACTGATATTCTTTCCGCGCTCTTGGCCTTTTTCCCTGATTTTAGCAGCGAACTCTTGCGGAGACATCCTGATTTTTTTACCGCCGAGTTTAGAAATTTGTATCTCCGGCCTTAAAAGGTTTTCTATTCTTCTGGAAAAGAATCCTACTTTCTCAGCGCTCTGTATTTTATACCCGGCTGCTAAAAATCCACACATGCCGTCGGAAATCATCTGGAGAGGCAAGCCGCTGTCTTTTAGCAATTCAGCAAAAAAGGCTTCTGTTTTTTGCAGAAATGAAGATGGATTATTATCATATTTATTCCGCTCTTTTTTTGATAATTTCGGAAACTCTTGTTCGGCCAGTCTCTTTTCTCCTTCGACCCTGATTCTGTTTTCCGTTAGGGATACAAATCCTCCTATATATTCTTCACACGATGGATGACCTAAAAAATCTCCTGCCCTAACCTTGGCTTCGCTCTCCAAATCCCTGCCGGTTATATCCTTAAACATTTTTTCCCTCAAATCAAGCAACCTCTCCAGCTCGCTCGCCAGCGCTTCTGTTTGAAGCGCCTTCTTTTCCAATTCCAGCTGGTCTATTTCCGCCCTGATATCTTTTTCGGACTTGAGCTGCTCCACTTCCTTTTTTAATTTTTCAACCTTGGACTGCAGATCATTAAGTGCCAACAGGTCTTCAACTGCTTTTTGCGGACCGGCAGTTTCGCCGGGCTCCGGGGCCAATTCGGCCATAATGGGTTTTTCCGGCGTCCCCGGCTGGGCTGATTCAACTCTCTGCTCTGCGGCGGAAATAATCTTATCCATTTTTTCTAATCTGTCTGCCTCTTTACTGTCAAAAAAACCGTCCAACTGATCCTTCTCTTCTTTTGTAAAATTCTTCTCTCCAGCTTTGGATGCTCTGGCAAACAAATTTTGCTCAGCCAGCGGCTGGGCTTCTTCCTTCTGCTGTTCTTCGGGCTTTACCGCCGAAGACTGTTCTTGCTGGACAAATCCTGGCTTGCGCGGCACTTCAAGACTTGAAACTGCAACCTCGACATTATTCTTGCCATTATACATCTCTTCCAATTTTTGGCGCTCCGCCTCTGCTTGCTTAGCCTGTTTTCTTTCTTCTACTCCTTTCACCTCACGCTCCATCTTTTCCCTATCTACCTCTCCTGGCGGAGGAAAAAATGAATCAATGTCCCGCTCCGGCTCTATGGCCGGATTATCTAAATTTTCAGATGACGATTTTTCTGGACTCATTTTTGATAAATTATTCTATTTTTATTAATTTTATCATTTATGAAAAAAGCGGTCAAACTCCGAGAAATAAAAAGGGCTGGCCATAAGGACCAGCCCATAATTCAACAGAGCAGGGGCACGACGGAATTGCAGAGTGGGACTTCGGGGCGATCTGTCGCCGCCTCATTTCGCTCGTAAAATTCTGGCGGCTCATAACTGAAGCCATTAGCCAGCCGCCTCTCTTCCTTGTGAATCTGCCGCAGTATCCAGCGGCCGCCAATGGCTGAGAAGAAACGCGACTTCCAGCCAAATTCAGTATGCAATTCGCCCAACAAGGATGACATTTTATCAAACATTATCGGGTGTTTGCGGTAATAACGTTTTGCCGCCCCGACCAAAGCCGAAAATTTACCGGCCAATTCGCGGGACTCCCAGGCAAAGCGGTCGCGGATACGCAAATCAGAATGATTTTTGTATCGTTGCCAGCCGGCCAGCGTGGTACGGACAATCCGCACAGTGCTGGGCCCATTAACCTGAAAGTCACGATTAAACGCCCTGAGCATAAACTCGGCCGTTTGCTCGTCATTAAGCAATGGATGCCGATAATTAAGAATCGACTGCCCATGAATGTCGGCAGGATTAAATTCTGCCTCGTCTTTTATCAGCCCCCTTTCCTTCAAATCAGCGTACAACGGCGTACCTGGAATGGGAGTATAGAGCATAAACTGGTGAAAGTCTGTATTATGGCAAACAGCATGATCAATAACTTCGTCAATATTATCGGCGGAATGATTTTCCAAACCGATAATAGTTGAACCAAGCACATGAATGCCGTTTGACTGCAGCTTTTCCACCAACTCAAATGTGTCTATGCCGGAAAGCTTCGTATACTGGCTGTTGCGCCCTTCGATGCCCATCCACACCCACGAAATGCCCAAACGGATGAGCTGTTCGATAGAATACGACTGCAACATGTTGGCAGATGTAAAAACGTAGAGAGACCAAGATCTCCCGTATCCTTCCATCAACTCCAGCAGCCGTAGAGCACGGCCACGATGGAGAAGAAAGTTTTCGTCCATTATAAAAAAGGAACGGACGTGCATCTTGTCGGCCAGTTGATCCATAATATAGAACAGCTCGTCGCCAGTTTGGTAGAAGTTTATCGAATGGCCCTTGCCTCCGAACATGGCCGAGGTGGAACAGAAGTTACAGCCCAAAGGGCATCCTACTGAAGGAATGACCGTGGCTGCCACATCACCAGGACATTCTTTTAGGCGTATGCCTGCATTACGCCCTCCGTAGCCTGAAGTAATCATCGGATGGCGCAAAGACCGATCTTCGTCTTCACCAAGAAATCGGCGGAACCAACGAACGCCTTCGCCACGGACTATATGGTCTGCATCAATTTGTTGGCTTAGGTCAGGCACATTAGCAATATGTCCGCCGATGACTATTACGGCCTTCGGCTGATATTGCCGAATAAGCTCGCACATTTTTTTAACCTTGGAGGTGTTGGGAATAATCGACGAAATGCCGATTACGTCATACTGTTGCGTACTAATTTCTTCAATAAAACGATCGAGAGTGGGGAAATCCAACAGAATACAGGGAGCTTTGATGTTTGCCTGAATCATCATCAAGCCCCAGCTGCGATGGAACATTCTTAGAGAGAATGCTCCTTGGGTCCGCGTAACTTGATTGTGATAAAGCTCCATTGGGTTTATTCTCCGGCTGCCATACTCGTCGTCTTGTCCATAGGGACCGAAAACACTGCACAAAAGCACTCTCTTAAGATTAACCATTGTCTTTTTCCTTTCCATGTTTTCAAGGTTCGGTAATTCGCAGAAAAACTGCTTGTTGTACTATAACACAATTTTTAGAAAATCAAAGATGGGGCTTGCAAAAACAGGCTTTATCTGCTAATATATTTATATTATGGCAATAACAAAATCAGCTAAAAAATCTATTAGGCAATCAGCCAGGAGAAAGACTCGCAATTCAGTTTACAAAAATAAAATAAAAGCCCTTATAAAAGAGGCCCGGGTTTTGGTTTTGGCAAAAAAAATAGAGGAGGCAAAGAAGGTCCTGCCCAAAGTATATGAAATACTGGACAAAGCAGCCAAGGTTGGAATAATCAAAAAGAATAACGCCTCAAGAAGAAAATCCCGTATAACCAAACTAATTGACAGAAAGTCTTAAATCTCGGAGAGTAACAGATCCAACGCCGCCTCTGCCTCGATTTTACCGGTTTTAATATCTGAATCTGCCTGAAAAATCTTCAGGTAGATTTTTTTTAACTGCTCAAAAGAAAACTGGCTGCAAAGGTAATAACTTTTTTTGACAACAAAGGGGTGTAGTCCGCTTTTTTTAGCGATGGTTGCATAGGGATATTTCTTTTCCACCAGCTCCTTTATCGCTAAAAGATTCCTGAACTGGTAGCTTATCATGGAAAGCAGATAAAAGGGATTTCCTCCATATTCCAGATGTTTGTGCAAAAAACTTAGCGCCTGTTTTTTATCCCTGGCAGCCAGCGCATCAATTGTCTTAAAAATATCCACTTCAATTTTTGGCCTTACATGCAGTTCGACATCCTCTCTTTTCACTGTACCGCCTCTTTTATAGTCCGATAATTTCTTGATTTCATTTTCCATTTGCCAAAGATTGTTTCCCACATATTCCAGGAGGAGGCTGATTGCGCTGGCCTCCGCTTTTGAGTTGTTTTTTTCAAACTCTTTTTTTATCCAGCTCAAAAGCTGACTCCCCTGTAGAGGATTAAATTTCTGACTTTTAGCTTCTTTGTCCAGCGCCTTAAATATTTTATTTCTTTCATCGATTTTTTCTTTTTCATAGATGATAATAATATCTTTTGATTCTTTCAGTTTCTTTATTTCTTTTTGAAAATCTTCCTGAAAATTTTTGTTGGAAAAAACATTTTTTAAAATTACAAGTTTCTTTTCCTGAAACATCGAAACTATTTTAAGGCTGTTGGCCAGCGCTTCAAACTTTTTTTCATTAGCGTCTATGTACATCAAATTTAGCCCGCTTTTATGGACTTTTCTATAACCGTCGACTATCTCGTCTAATTTTCTTTTAGACCTGTAAGGGTCCTCTCCGTAAAGGAAATAAATCATAATTTTTGGCAGGCAGGGCAAAAGAAGGCGCTGCGCTGGCTGACTTTTAAACGCTTGATTTTTTCGCCACACCTCGAACATTTCTCTCCTTCCTTTTGGTAGGCTTTTCTTTCATCGTCAAAATCTCCTTTCGATCCGTCCGGCTTTCTGTAGTCAGAAAAGCTTTCCCCTCCCAATTTTATGCCAAGCTCTAAAACCTTTTTAATAGCTTGGTAAAGCAATTTTAACTCTTTTTCGTTTAATTTAGCAATGTTTTTTTCCGGATGTATCTTTGCCCTCCACAATGCTTCGCTGGAATAAATGTTTCCTATGCCTGCAATCACGTTCTGATCCATCAAAACCTGTTTTACCTTTCCTCTTTTGCCAGCCAAAGCTTTTTTAAACCTTTCAAAAGTAAAGATTTTATCCAGCGGTTCCGGACCTAAGCTTTTAAACTCTTTTGAGTTTAACAAATCTTCTGTTTTCCATAATTCAATTTTGGCAAATTTCCTGGCATCAGACAGCGCCAGCATTTTTTTATTATCAAGGAAAAAGATTATATGCAAAAACCTGTTATATGGATCATTCAAGGCCCCTCCTTTTATCGGATTCCACTTTCCGTTATCCCTCGCCCATTTACCGACCAATAAATGCCCTGTCATTTTTTGATGAATCAGAAGAGAATATCCATTTGATAAATCAAAAATTATATTTTTGGCCCTGCGCCAGATTCTTTTTATTCTTCTGCCTTTTATTTCTTCCTTAAACTGCTCGAAGCTTTTTGGCCTCTTAACGGTTTTACTCCAATCCGACCAGACATCAACAAAGGTCCTGTTAAGGACCTTTGTTTTTAATCCGCGTATTGTCGTTTCAACTTCAGGAAGCTCGGGCATAGTTTATTTTGAAGATTTGCTTCTCCCCACTCTTGATTTCAGGCCATCAAACTCCTTTTTAAGGGCTGCTGTCTCCAGCTCTTTTGCCTTGGCATCTTGCTGAAGCTTCTCTGATGCTTTCATCATTTTTTCCAGTTCTATGGTCCTGTTCTTTATTTTCTGCTCCAAAGCATTTATCACTTCTTCCAGAGCCTGGGTTTTGGCTCTCACCTTGATATCCACCGTCTTTTCCGTACTTTCGTTTGCAGAATGGCTTTCTTCAAGGTCTTCTGCTATTTTATTAAATGCTTTGGCCAGATCGCCAAATTCATCTTTAGTTTCCAAGTAGACTCTGGTTGTCAGGTCTCCCTTGCTTAAATTATTCGCTCTCTGAAGCAGTTTTTCAATAGGCTGAGCAACGCTTTGGCCGGTGGCAAATCCGAAAAAGAATATGCAGATAATCAAAAGAGAAAGCACCACATACGTGCTTAAACCCATTGCTTCATAACCAATGGCTAAAAAAATAATGATGGCAAAAGAACCTGCTAAGATTACCGGAACTGCTATTTTAGATGCAATGCTTGGCATAAATTTAAGTCTTTATATTTTATTATATTATTATACCACTTAAACGGTCAACGAGAGAATTAAACTCCAGCTTCTTAAAAATTTCTTCCACTTTGCTTTTATCAAAACCCTGAAGTATGCAGTCTTTAATTTCAAAATTAATATCAACATCATTTTTCATCTCGACCAATTCGCGAGCCAACATGGCGCTTTCTTTGTCGGCTTTGAGCGCCTCTTTTACTTTTGGCTTTAAAACGGCCGTGTCTGTAGAAAGCTCTTGATAAAGATTTTTTATGCTGCCGTATTTTTGAATTATTTCCGCCGCTGTTTTTTTACCTATTCCGGCCACTCCCGGCACATTGTCAGAAGGATCTCCGGTCAGGGCCTTAAAATCTACCATCTGCTCCGGCTGCACCCCAAAGCGTTCAACTACCTTCTTTCTATCGTATATAACGGTGTCTTTTATGCCTTTTCCTAAAGTATAAACTTTAATTCTTTCATTAACTAGTTGAAGATTATCAAGATCACCCGATAAAATGTAAACTTCTATGGAATTATCCTGCTCCGTTGCTAATTTTGAAATAGTTGCTATAAGGTCATCTGCTTCAAATCCTTCTTCGGCAAAAATAGGGATATTAAGGGCCTGCAAAACTTCCTTGGTAATAGGTATCTGCGACACTATGCCCGATGGCGTTGCCGGCCTCTGCGCCTTATACTGCTCGAACTTCTCATGCCTGAATGTTTTTGCTTTGGTATCAAAACAGGCAACGATATAGCCGGCCTGCAGATCTTTTATGGCTTTAAATAGAGTTAACAGATAGCCGTAGACAGCTCCGGTTTCCTGGCCTGATTTTGTCATTAGCGGAGGCAGGGCGTGGAAGGCCCGGTGCAGTAGCGCGTTGGAATCAATAATAATTAGTCGCTTTTTCTTTTCCATTTTATAAAATCATATTTCCCAGAGAGGGTGTTGATTTCTTATTGTACCCTCTATTTCTTTTTGAGTTTCTACGGATGGCTGGTTATATAATAAATTGCTATTTTCTTTTATTATTCTTTTCTGAATCAGATTATAATAGTCTTTGTTCATTTCAAAGCCAGTATATTTTCTGTCATTTTGTATGCAAGAAATAGCAGTCGTTCCGCTTCCCATAAATGGGTCAAGCACTATTCCATTTTTAGGGCTGCTCGCCTTAACCATTCTGCCTATAATCGCAAGGGGTTTTTGCGTAGGGTGTTTTTCTCTTTCTGGATCTTGTTTATGAAGACGGGAATGACTCCATATATCTTTTGGATTATATCCTACTTCCAGCCATTTTGCGCCCACAAAAATTGAGCGGGTTCGCGCTTTTTTTGTTTTTTCATCATAAGGTATTCTTACTTCGTCAATATTAAAATAATAATTCTTGTTCTTCGCAAAAAAACCGATATTATCATGGACGGATGTAAAGCGTCTTGTTGACCCTCCCATACTCGGCACTTTTCTATCCCAAATTATTTCATTTATCATAATCATTTTGTTTTTAAGATAAGAAAAAATTTCTGGGCTATACTGCCAGCTCAAAAAGATATACATGCTTCCGCTTTCTTTCAATTTTGGTATAACCAAATCAATCCATTTATATGTCCAATCAAGATATTCTTTCGGATTTTTCATATCTGAGTCATTGCCGTAATCTTTTCCCAAACAATATGGCGGGTCAGTCAAAATTAAATCAATTGAATTATCCTCAATTCTTTTTATCCCATGAAAACAATCCTCATTATATATTTTGTTAATGAAATTAGACATTATTTTATGAAAGAATTATACTTTTCGAATTCTTTTTAAGAAGTTCTAAAAACTCTTTTCTTGTTCTCAAAATTTGCTTATGGTGATATGTTGCCTGTATTTTATCATTTCTTGGATTAACATATATGGGCATAAATTGAGGGGAGAACAGAGTTATATAATCTTTATCAAAACATACTTTGACATTTTCAAATCTAATTCCAAAACAAGCATAAATAAGATTATATTTTGGATTAGCAACATATTGAAAATACAGCTTTTCGACCGCAGAAATATCATTCTTATTCTCTTTTCCCCCTATATTATGAATCTTGATATTCACATAATATTTCTTTCCATTTGAATGAATTTCACAATCGTGGAGACAAGTGTCTGGAAGATTAAAATTTACATCATTTATTTTTAATTCTTTGGCTCTATACTTCGTCTGTTGAACTATAACCTGCTCTACAAGCCAACTGACAGAGCGGGTATGCGGTTTAAGTCCATAAGGAAGTATCTTTTTATCCGTTATATCAAAATTAGGCAAACCCTTAAGAAGATTTTTAAACAGAGATTCCAAATACTTAATATCCTCAATTATTTCCCCTATATTCTTGTTATGTTTTTCAGAAGCAGGCATATAATAATTATACTACATTTTATCGGATTATTAAAAATTTTTAATTGTTATTTCTCTCTTATTTTTATCAATAAATTCAAAATTAATGGAAATAGCGTTTTTGG
>CAYVRE010000002.1:0-32201 GCA_964453095.1 uncultured Candidatus Saccharibacteria bacterium | reverse complement strand
ATGGACGGAAAGACTAGGAGTAATATTAAAATAGGAGGGGAAGTGGATATAGTATTGAAGAAGGACCAGCCCACCGGCAAGCTTACCCGAGGAAAGGTGAAGGATATCTTAACCGGCGACAGCTTTCATCCGCGCGGAGTCAAGGTGCGCCTGGAAGACGGCCAGGTCGGCAGGGTGCAGAAGATATATCCGTCATTCCCCAAGATCAACGGAGTTGAATACCAGGAAGGTTTGACTTAGATTAAATAACAAAATCGCCTAACCGGCGATTTTTTGGTAGAATGAAATATACTATGGCCAGGAAGAAAACACATAAAAAGAAAAAAGCTGAGACAGGCAAAAAAGCTAAAAAGAATAAGAAAAAGATTCCGGTGGTTTTGTATGTGATTGGAGGGCTGGTGGTTGTTTGTCTGGCAGCCGTGGCGGCCTTTTTCATATATATCTCTTTTAACCAAGAGCCCGCAAGTTTGTCTGTTTCTCCTGAAAAGGTAAAGCAGGGCGATACGGTTTTAATCAGGGTCAAAGGCGCGACAGACAATGTAACAGGCAAGTTCGGAGATGAACATCTGGTTTTTTATAGAAAAGGCGATTCAAAGGAATGGATAGCTCTTTTAGGAATTGACGCCGGCCAAAAGCCGGGCAGTTATAGCATATCTGTGGATGCCTCTGAAACAGAATCATTCACGCAGGCAATCAAAGTGGAATTAGCTGATTTTTCCTCTGCTCCGGCGGCTAAGGCCCCTAATCTTACAGACAAAGGCTATACCAATAAGATAGCTATTGAGAATATATCAGAGAATGACAGCCCGGCTTTGAAAAAGGTTCTCAGCAAATTTACTCCGGAGCCGTATTTCAAAGAATCCTTTTCCTTTCCTTTAAGCAAGATGGAAATCAGCGGCTATGGCTTCGGACGGTATATATCCTTTGCCGGGTCCACGCTCCAGCACCTCGGAGTTGACCTCAGGGCTGTTGAGAAAACAGACATTTATTCCATCAACGACGGCAAGGTTGCGGCAATACTTAATTTGTCTAACGGCGGCAAAACCGTTATCATAGACCATGGCCTGTATATATTCTCGCTTTACCTCCACCTTGATGAATTCAAGGTTGCCGAAGGTGATATGGTAAAAAAGGGCCAAGTGATAGGGCTGTCAGGGGATACCGGCTATTCCACAGCTCCGCATCTGCATTTTTCAATAAGAGCCGGAAGCTCGAGAGTTGACCCGGTTGTTTTTATAGAAACAACGCAGAACATAAAGGAGAGTTCATTCCTGGCCAGTATAAGAGATGCCTTCCTTAATATTATTAAATAAAGTTTAATGAAAAAGATTATTATCTACACAGATGGCGGTTCCAGAGGAAATCCCGGCAAGGCGGCCATCGGAGTTGTTTTTTGCAACGAGAGAGAGCAGGTGATTAAAAAATACGGGGAATATCTGGGGGATGGCCTTACAAACAACGATGCTGAATACCAAGCTGTTATCTTTGCTCTGAAGAAATTCAAAGCCGTATTTGGCAAAGCCATAGCCGTAACATCGGATGTGGAGATACGGGCTGATTCTGAATTGGTGGTCAAACAGCTTAACGGAGAATACCGATTGCAGGATCCCAAGATTCAGAGGTTTTTTATAGAGATCTGGAATTTGAAGTTTGACTTCAAGTCAGTCAAGTTCAAACACACTCCGCGGGAAAGGAATAAGGAGGCTGACCGGCTGGTCAATGAAGCGCTGGATGCGCAAACAGGCGCCAGGCCGTTGTTTTGATGTTTTGTTTTATGGTAATATTAATAAATATATTAATATAATTAAAAAATATATGAAAAAGATATTGATTGCAGAAGACGATAAAGTATTATTAAACCTGATGCGAGATGAGCTTACTGCCCAGGGGTTTGAGGTGCTGGGGGCATCCAACGGCCAGGAAGGCCTGGATTTGGCTTTAAAAGCCCATCCGGATTTGATTCTGATGGATATTATGATGCCGATTATGAACGGCATGGAGATGACTGAAAAATTGAGGGCCGATGAATGGGGCAAGAATGTGGATATAATTGTTCTGACCAATCTGACCAGCGAAAAGAACGTGGCTGAATTTCTGGAGAAAGGAGCCTATGATTATCTGGTTAAATCCGACTGGTCCCTCGACGAAGTGGTCAAGAGAGTAAAAAGCAAATTAAACGTAAAAGATTAAAAGGTCGCGGCATTAATAAATAATCTAAATTTAATACAATGGAAGAAAAAAACCAATATATGTCTTTAATATCGGAGATTATTGCCAAACAGGCGGTTATCTTAGGCCCGGACATCGCCATTCTCAAGGCGCGCAACGTATTGGGCCTGCTGATCGATGAAAGCGGGAAAGTAACTGATATAAAGGGAGATCCCGGTGATATTGTTGAGCAGCTGATAGACGAATACGTTCAGCTATCCGGCCAGATTGTAAAAGGCGCTTTAAGCTCGATCTTTACAAAGTATCCGGATATTAAAAAAGTAGAATAACATGAACTATTTAACTATGATCAGAGATATAATATTAGGAGTCGGATGGCCGGTTCTTATCGGAGGAAGTATTTATCTTTTTGTAAAAGGAAGGGCCGTCTACAAATTAGTAAAAGGATCGTTAATCGGCAAGCTGACAAAGGTTTTAGTTTTGACGATTTTAGTGGAGATGTACAGCCTGGGCATAGTTACCACAACCCTTATGCTCGTGGACCAGAGGGGAATTTATCTGGGTTTGCCGGTTTTCCTGGTTTGGTTTGTGGTATTCATTCTGACTTTGAAAGTTCTGGGAGATGCCAGAAAAGAGGTTGACAAGATGACCGGCGGGAAATAAATAGAATTAAGCCATTTTATCGGTGGCTGTAGCTAATTTAATTACAATTTTACTTTTTGTGATAACCGTTTTCACCGGCGGTTTTTCGTACTTCAAAAGCAGAAAATTCAGAATAGATTTGGAAAAGAGGGAAAAGGACACCAAGCGCAGGATGTACGAGCTTTCTATTCTGAAAGAGCTGGGAGACAGAATAGGCTATTCGCTCAACGTCCAAAACATAATAGATATTATTACCGGATCTTTACATCAGTTTATTGATTACAGCGTTGTGTCATATATGTTTTTGGAGCCGGAGAAGATTATCTTCAAAGTCCATCTGGAAAAGCAGGTTTCCCGAAAATTCATAGATAATATAAAAAACAGGATGGTCGGCTCTCTGTCGGCTCTTTTGGGCACGGATTTCAAGAAGATTAAGATAGAAGAGATATTATCCGGCGTGATTCTCAATGAAGAACTGGACATGCCGGTGGAATCATTTTTTAACATTCCTCTGGTTATCGCCGGCAACGTAGTGGGCGTTCTTACTATTGCCGACACCAAGACCGGGCTGTATAAGGAAGAGGAAATGACTATCTTGTACAAAATTACCCAGCAGGCTTCCCAGGCGGTCACCAGATTACAGGAAGTTGTGAAAACAGAGCAGGCTAAGTTAAGCGCAATGGTGGCCAGCATGACGGAGGGCGTGGTTATGACCGACCAGGAGCACAGAATACTGGTGGTTAATCCTGCCGCTAAAAAGGCCATCGGCTACGAATTTAAAGAAGATATTTCAATATTTGATTTTATAGACAGATTAAGCGGTAAGTTTGATTTTAGGGGCAAGATTGAAGAAAGTTTTAAGCTGGACAAGGTTTTTATTTCCGAAGAGGTTTCCCTGGAAGACCGTTTCTTCCAGGTGGTGGTTTCTCCGGTTAAAAACAAGGTTGGCTCGCAGGAAAATATCCTGGGATGCGTTACAATCTTCCGTGATGTAACCGAGGAGAAGGAAGTTGAAAAGATGAAAGAGGACTTTACTTCGATGATTGTGCACGAACTGCGCACTCCGCTGGACGGCATAAAAAAGACAGTTGAGTCGATAAGAAGGTCAAAGATTCAAAAGTCCAAGCAGCCGGAGTATTTCCAAATGATGTACCACAGCTCTTCCGATATGCTGGAATTGATTAACAACCTTTTGGATGTGGCTAAGATAGAGGCCGGCAAGTTTCAGATATCCAAACAGCCGTCAAGTATAAAGGAGGTGATAGAAAGCCGTTTGCTTTTTTTCCAGACAGCCGCTAAGGATGCCAAGATAAAAATAGTCAGCCAGATTGCCGCTAATGTGCCGGAGAAAGTTGATTTCGACCAGCCCACGATTTCTCAGGTTATAAACAATCTTGTTTCTAATGCCATCAAATTCAGCAAGGAAAAGAGTGATATTGTTATCAGCGCAATGCTTCATAAAAAAGGAGGGGATATACAGGTGGAAGCGGGAAGCGCGGGCGCAGGATGGTTTTTAAATAACAGCAAAGTTGATTTCACAAAGATTCCCGATTGTTTGTTTATTACAGTTACCGACAACGGAGTGGGGATTTCTCCTGCCGACATAGACCAGCTCTTCGTTAAATTCTCCCAGATAAAAAACATGTTCACCCAGAAGGGGGGAACAGGCTTAGGCCTGGCGATAATTAAAAGCATAGTTGAATCCCACGGAGGAATAGCCGGAGTGGAATCCGTGGAGGCAAAGGGAAGCACCTTCTATTTCACCATCCCTATAACCCAGCAAACCATTCCCGTCATACCGCAAAAGATATAGTCAGAAATTGTTTTTGAATACAAACAAAAAGCTCGACGCAAAGTCGAGTTTTTTGTTGTCTCAGCAAGACCGTAAGCCGAATTTTGTTTTATGCGATCATCTGTCTGTTCTCGACATTACTGTCGGAATCAAGCGAACTACTTTTAACAGAATCTTGAGATAAAATTAACCCAATCATCTGCTTTGTTCTTGCGCCCGATAAGGATTTAGCCGTTTCATTTTTACATTGCTGTAAAACTATCCCACGGGGGGATGCCAGACCTTTCGATCTTGGCCGTTTCTGTTCGCACCTCGCACCTTGCGGTGGACGGCTGTTAGCCGCTATCTTTTTATCCGTTTTCACGGAGGGTGTTCGGACTTTCCTCCCCAAACTTGCGTTTAGAGCGATCACTCATCTTGCTGAGATATTTTCACATTAAGCCGTTTAAGCCGTTTTGTCAATAGTTGGGGTGATTTGTAAAAACACGGAGAAAATAGTAAAATGAAACATTGTTAATTTTTAAAGAATGATTCAAAGGTTTCTTAACTCGCAGACCAAAAGCATAAGTTCTGCCTCGTTGATTTTGGCGATCTCTTCCATGATGAGCGCTGTTTTAGGTTTGCTGAGGGACAGGTTGTTAGCCGGCACTTTCGGAGCCAGCGCGGAATTGGATGTCTATTACGCGGCCTTTACAGTGCCTGATTTGATAGCTATGATACTGATTTTCGGCGCCATATCAGCCGCTATCATACCCATATTCAGCTCCTATCTTATAAAATCAAAGGAAGAGGCTTTCAGATATGCTTCACGGGTGCTCAATGTATTCTTGGGATGTTTGATTGCTATCTGCGTTATCCTGATAATCTTTACTCCGGCCTTCATTTCCATCGTAGCTCCGGGGTTTACAGGGGATAAGAAAGAAATGGCCATATTGCTGATGCGTATAATGTTTCTCAGCCCGATTATCCTTGGGGCCAGCAACATTATCAGCGGTATACTGCAGGTCTTCCATAGGTTTATAGCCACAGCCTTGGCTCCCTTAATGTACAACCTCGGTATAATCATCGGCATCTTGTTTTTTTTGCCGAGGTACGGATTGCAGGGTCTGGCCTGGGGCGTGGTGCTGGGCGGAGCAATGCACTTGCTGATACAACTACCGGCCTTTCTCTTTTCCGGGTTTAAGTACAAGGCTGATTTTGACTATAAAGATCCCGGAGTGGTTAAGACATTGCAGCTCATGGCTCCGCGCTCTCTGGGTTTGGGAGCCGGGCAGCTGAATAAGATTGCCACTACAGCCATTGCTTCCACCCTGATATCAGGCAGCATTGCTGTGTTTAATCTGGCCAATAACCTGGCCTCTATCGTTGTAACCGTTGTGGCGGTGTCTGTTTCAACAGCCGCCTTTCCTTCCATGGCCATGTCTTTTTTGAGAGAAGAGAAAGAGGATTTTCTGAAAAAGTTTTCCAATATATTAAGGCAGGTTATGTTTTTGATTATTCCCTTGAGCCTTTTGATTTTGATTTTAAGAGCCCAGATTGTAAGAGTGTTTTTAGGGGTGGGCAAGTTTGACTGGGTTGATACCAAGCTCACCACCGCCTGCCTGGGCATACTGGCTTTCAATCTACTGGCCCAGGGATTGATTCTCTTTCTCTCCAAAACATTCTATGCAGCCCAAAATACCAAGATTCCGGCTATAATCAGCGGATTGACTGTGGTTTTTAATATTATACTCAGCCTAACCTTTGTTTGGATATTAAGGTTTCCCGTGTTTTCCAATCTGGCCCAGGTGATTTTCAGGGTTGACGGCGTAAAAAACATCGGCGTCATCGGCTTGGCCCTGGCTTATTCCATTACCGCCATAGTGGAATGCTATCTGCTTCTGCATATGTTTTATAAAAAGTTTCCTGATCTCAGGACAAAAGACATATATGATTCATTATCCAAAACTCTGATTGCCAGCTTGATAATGGCCCTGGCTGTACTTTCAGTCAGGCAGCTCTGGGGAAATTTCATGAGCTTGCAGAACTTCTGGTCAATATTCTTCCAGCTGGTTCTTTCAGGAATCGCAGGAGTGGCTGTCTATGCGCTGGTTTCGTTGAAATTAAAATCTCCGGAAGTGAAAACCTTCGCCGATTCTTTTATAAGGAAGTTTTTGTATTCAGGGAAATAAAAATGGGAAAATTTAATTTTAATCAGGAGGAATTTGAAAAAGTTAGGGATGAAGCAGAAAAATTTTATCAAATGATTAATTTGATTTATTGTCCGTATTTTGGAGAGAAGATATCATTTAATGCAAAAGGGCTGCGACATCTTAAATTTAAATCTGATCAGCAAGCTCGTGCTCAAAAAGACCAATACCCAAGATTAAAACTTTTGCATCTTGCTCCGCAAGTATTAAATAGGTCGCACACGCTTCAGGGAATTTGGGAAACTAAACGATTCGAGCCGTATAAAACAAATAGCCAATGGAAATATACCATGAAAGAAGTTACTTTTTATGAGTTTATCGCTGTTTTAGAAAGAGTTCGCGTGAAAGTTATTGTGAAAGAAGTGTTCGGCGGAGAAAAACATTTTTGGAGTGTGATTCCTTATTGGGGAATTGACAGGGCAGGAAGCAAGCGGATTTTATACAGCGGCAATCCAGATTCTGATTAAACTAAAAAACACTGCTTTTAGCAGTATTCTTTAGTGACGCATGGCTACAGCTTGGATAGCCGTGACAGGGCCGAAGCCCTCCAAGCGTCAACTTAATAATAACAAATCAATAAGCATTGTCAAGAGGTAAAAAACAATAAAAAATGCAGGAAAATATAAGAAATTTCTCAATAATTGCCCACATCGACCACGGAAAATCCACTCTGGCCGACCGGCTTTTGGAATTGACCGGCACCATCGACCCCAAGAAAATGATGCCGCAGTTTTTAGATTCAATGGATTTGGAAAGGGAAAAGGGGATTACCATAAAGCTCAAAGCCATCAGGATGAAGTATAATTTTGAGGGCAAAGAATATATCCTCAATCTGGTTGATACTCCGGGCCACGTTGATTTCTCTTACGAAGTTTCAAGGTCTTTAGAGGCCGTTGAAGGTACCGTGTTATTAGTTGATGCAACTCAGGGGATTCAGGCGCAAACATTAGCTAACTTAGAGTTAGCTAAAAAACAGAATTTAAAAATTATACCGGTAATAAACAAAATTGATTCGCCAATTGCAAAGGTTGAAGAGTCGGTTGAAGAACTGGCAAATCTTTTAGATATTTTACCGGATGAGATAATTAAGATTTCGGCGAAAGACGGAACAAACGTTGAACAAATTTTGGAAGCTGTTATAAAACAAATTCCTGCGCCGGAAGAAAGTACTGAAAAGAAATTCCGCGCATTAATTTTTGATTCCGAATTCGATTCTTTTAAGGGAGTGGTTGCTTTTGTGCGCGTGGTAGACGGAGAGATTTCCAACGGAGAAAAAATTGAGCTAATGGCTACTGATACTCAAGCTGAGGTCAAAGAACTGGGATATTTGAATCCAACATTTTCTGCAAAAGATAAAATTTCTGCAGGAGATATAGGATATATTGCAACGGGGATAAAAGAACCCGGAAAAGTTACAGCCGGTGATACAATTATAAAATTACAGACATTAGCGACAAAAGGAACCGTTCAATCTTTACCCGGATATCAAGAGCCAAAACCAATGGTTTTTGCCAGCTTGTATCCTGAAAATCCAGAAGATTTCGAAAATTTAAAAGTTGCTTTAGGAAAATTAAAGTTGAACGATCCGGCATTAGTTTTTGAGCAGGAAATGAAAGAAGCTTTGGGCAGGGGATTTAACTGCGGATTTTTGGGGACCTTGCATATAGAAATTATTTCTGAAAGATTAAGCAGAGAATTCGGATTAAATTTGGTTATTTCAACTCCTTCCGTTATTTATAAGGTTTTTGACCAAAAAGGAAAAGAAATTGTAATTCATTCAGCATCAGATTGGCCGGACCAGTCAAAAATTAAAAGTTGCGAAGAGCCGTGGGTTTCTTTGGAAGTAATCGCGCCATCTGTGCAAATGGGCAAATTAATGGAAATTTTAAAAAGTTTGAAAGGGAATTATGTGGAAACAAACTATTTAAGTCCGGAAAGAGCAATTATTATCTTTGAGACACCCTTGAGAGGAATCATTGCTAATCTTTATGAAAAGATAAAAACAGCCAGCCAAGGATATGCATCTATGAATTATAGGGTGTTGGGCTATAGGCCGGCAAAATTAGTGAAGATGGAAATTTTAATTGCAGGAAAAAGGGAAGAGGCGTTTTCAAAAATAGTGGCAGAAGACGAAGCATACGCAGAAGGGAAAAGGGTCGTTGAAAAATTGAAAGATGTTTTGCCAAAGCAAATGTTTACGGTTGCTTTGCAGGCAGTTATTGGAGGTAAAATTATTGCCAGAGAAACAATTAAAGCATATATGAAAGATGTCGCAGGATATCTTTATGGAGGGGATATAACAAGAAAAAATAAGCTTCGTGATAAGCAGAAAAAAGGCAAGAAGCTTATGAAGCAGAAGGGGAGGGTTAATGTGCCTACCAAGGCCTTCTTGGAGGTTTTCAGAGCGTAGTGTATAATAAGCTAATATTATTTATTTTAAATTATCTATGAAGATAAAGATATTTTTAGTCATATTATCGTTGGCACTTGTTTTTTGCGTTACCTCAACCGCCCTTGCCATGACCGAAACAGAACGCCAGGCATTAATTGCCCAATTGCAGGTGCAGGTAACTCAGCTTACTCAGCAGATAAACCAAATAATAGCTGAGCGGCAGGGCACTCAAACATGGTGCTACACTTTTAATAATAATTTAGGATACGCCAACTCCGGTACGAATGAAGTTGTTAATCTTCATTTAGCTTTGCAAAAAGAAGGCATCTCTTATAGCCCGGACGATATTAATACATATTCAAGCGGAACATCGCAAGCAGTCATCGCTTTTCAGGAAAAATATGCTTATGAAATATTAACTCCGCTTGGTTTGTCCCGCGGAACCGGATTTACAGGAAATTCCACCAGAACCAAATTAAACCAGCTTTATGGATGCGTCTCAAATACTACGCCTCCGACAATACCGCCAACTACCTGCACCCCTAATTGGCAGACCGGCTCATGGAGTACCTGCGCAAACAATCAGCAAACAAGAACAGTAACCGATTATAACTACTGCGGAACAACAACCAACAAACCTGCAACATCGCAGTATTGTACCTCTGCTCTCACCTGCACCCCTAATTGGCAGACCGGCGCATGGAATACCTGCACAAACAATCAGCAGACAAGAACAGCAACCGACTTAAACAACTGCGGAGTATCAACGGGACTGCCTACCTTGACGCAGTATTGTACTTCTGCTTCCGCCTGCACTCCTAATTGGCAGACCGGCGCATGGAATACCTGCACAAACAATCAGCAGACAAGAACAGTAACTGATTATAACTACTGCGGAGTTACAACCAACAAACCGGTTGATACGCAATCGTGTACGGTTGCCTGTGTTCCTAATTGGCAGACTGGCGCCTGGAGCGATTGCATAAATAACTCACAGACAAGAACAGCGGCCGACTTAAACTACTGCGGAGCAACGGCAAATATCCCTGCAACTACGCAGTCGTGCGTTGACTCTACTCCTCCATCAATTTCTTCGGTGTTTATCAGTAATCCTATGGGAATAGCAGGAGTTAATGGAGATGTAATCACAATTACTTTCAGTGAACCTATTGACCCAACATCAATTAACGGCAATCTAACAAAAGGGGGCTCTGTTTCAAATATTTCTTCTTCAACAACCGGAGGGCTTAATCTTGTTGCCTATCCTGCTTGGACTAGCGCATATGGCTCAGTTGTCATTGTCATCCCAAATATTTTAAGTTTTCAGATGTATGCTTTTGTCTGTGATGGCAGGGGCTGGAATATAGGGAATCCGGCGTGCATTGCTCCAGTGGAAACTGTTAAATTATCTCTTGATTCAACCGGAACAATTTTAACCATTACCATAACTCAAATCAGCGGATCAACTATTGTTATCGGAAATGCAGGTTATTCATCTCGAGCTATCACGCAATTCGGAGGAATAATCAAAGACTTGGTTGGCAACGTAATGGCGAATAATGCCTCCGGACCTATTCCGGCTGGAGTTTTCTAGCCCCTATATCCCTATTAAATACCTGCAAAATCTTGTTTTTGTTGTTTTTTTGTGTTAGAGTACAAAGTATCATCGGGCCGTGGAGGAGTAGTACCTCGGGAGTCTCATAAGCTCCAGGCCCCCGTGCAATTCGGGGCGGCCCAACATATATTTTTTAATGTGGTTTGTTTATATCATAAAATGTGTCGACGGCTCTTTATACGCCGGCTCGACTAACAATCTAGAAGGACGTTTTGATAAGCATAAAAAAGGAAAGGGGGCAAAATATACACGATCGCACCCTCCCCAAAAAATTGTGTTTTTTGAAGAATATGATAAAAAGGTAACGGCGCAGAGAAGAGAGAGGGAGATTAAAAAACGGACGCGTGAAGAAAAGTTAAAATTTATTCAAAACCAGAACAAGCCGGGGTAGCTCAGTTGGTAAGAGCGCTGCACTCATAACGCAGAGGTCGTGGGTCCGACTCCCACCCTCGGCACATGCCGATTTTTAAAATAAAGAATGAAGATTTCTTTAAAAGTTGGACACCAGAAATGGCCTATGTCTTGGGATTTTTTACAGCCGATGGAAACATGATAAGAAATAAGAGGGGAGCGCATTTTATAGCTATTGAAATTACAGATAAAGATTTATTAGAAGAGATTAAAGAAGCTTTTGGCTCGAATCATAAGATTAGCATTAAGCGAAGGAACGTCTTAAATAAAAAATGGAAAGATGCGTATCGCTTACAGATTGGAAGCAAAAAAATATTTGATGATTTATTGAAGTTGGGTTTAACGCCCAACAAAAGTAAAACAATAGATTTGCCCCATGTCCCAGATAAATATTTTCACCATTTTGTAAGAGGATATTTTGACGGAGACGGAAATGTAGTATCGGGGTATTTTGATAGGTGTGATAGAAAAAGTAAAGCATGCGTTTTATCTACAAGATTTACATCCGGAAGCGGATTAATTTTAAATAATTTAAAAAATAGTCTAAGTAGATTATTGGGCACAACAGGATCATCGTATTGTAGAGACAATACGTGGAGATTAAATTATAGTATTAATGACTCTAGAAAACTTTTCAAATTTATGTATAATGGGGATAAAGTTGAAAATTTGATTTATTTAGAAAGAAAATATAAAACGTATAAAAATGCGGGCGTAGTTTAGTCTGGTAAAATGCTCCCCTGTCACGGGAGAGACCACGGGTTCAAATCCCGTCGCCCGCGCTTTTTCCGGAAGCCGCTTTTCAACGAAGCGGTTTTTTGGTAGAATTTAGAATATGAAAAAAGATGTTATAAAAAAAATTGTGAAGGATGCATACAAGGAAATAGCTACTAATGGTTCTGGCTGTGGATGTAGCTGTAAAAAGGCAAAGAATATCTCAAAAAGTATAGGATACACAGATGAGGAATTAGAAATCGTTGGCGAAGCTAATCTAGGCTTGGGATGCGGAAATCCTTTGGCCTTTGGAAAGATAAAAGAAGGGGATACTGTTTTGGATTTGGGTTCTGGTGCGGGTATAGACGCAATTTTAGCAGCTCAAAAAGTGGGAGAAAAGGGAAAGGTAATAGGTGTAGACATGACCGAGGAAATGATAGAAAAATCAAAAGAAAACGCCAAAAAGCAGAATGTAACAAATGTAGAATTTCTATTAGGTGAAATAGAAAAGCTTCCGCTGGAAGACAATTCAGTGGATACAATTATAACAAATTGTGTAATAAACCTTACTCCCGACAAAGCCAAAACTTTTGCCGAGGCATATAGGGTTCTCAAGCAAGGAGGGAGGATTTACTTGTCTGATATTGTTTTATTGAAGGAGTTGACCGATGAGCAAAGGAATAATAAGGAGCTTATATCCGGCTGTGTAGCGGGTGCTTTGTTAAGAGATGATTATTTGGGTAAAATAAGGGGAGCGGGGTTTAATGTGAAGGTTTTATATGAAAATACGGGCATTAGTAAGACGCAATATAATGGCATCCCGTTAGAGAGTATAATGGTTGAGCTAATAAAATAGTTTAAGCTAAAGTAGGGACATAGATTTGTCCCTCATTCCTTTGTACGGCGGTTCTAGCGTCGTACACTCGCCCGCGCACCGTCAAGTATCTTTATAAAACCACCTTTCTTATCCTGAATTTATTGAAGGATAATTGAGGTGGTTTTTTGATCAGGTTGGATATTTGTTTAGAAATAAGGTAAGATATCTATTATGTCAAGAGATGAGACAATACTAAAATTTAATAATGTTTTTTTTGAATGGGGTCAAAACAAGCCGATTTTAAAGGGGGCGAGTTTTTCTGTACGCAGGGGATCAAAGATTACATTAATGGGGCAGAATGGAGCGGGGAAAAGCACGATTTTTCAATTGATAGGCGGAGAATCAAGTCCGGAATCAGGAGTTGTCAGCTTAGATAAAGACTTAACTATAGCCGTGGCAAAACAGGTGATAGGGCGTAAGGATTTGATGTTATCTGTGAGAGAATTTTTTGAGAAGTGTTTTCCCGGTAAAACCTACAACATTGATAAAAAAATTGATGATGTTTTAAAAATAGTTAATCTTTCTGTCTCGCACGATAAAGAGGTAAAAAATCTTTCCGGAGGACAGCAGGCAAGGATTCTTTTGGCGTCAGCCTTGATACAAGACCCGGATTTGCTTTTATTGGATGAACCAACAAACAATCTGGACAAGGCGGGAATCGAGCACTTAACAAAGTTTATTATTGAATATCCAAAAACTTGTATTGTCATTTCCCACGACGCGGATTTTTTAAATGCTTTTACGCAAGGCGTTTTATATCTCGATATATTCTCCAAAAAAGTTGAGCAATATGCGGGAGACTATTTTACTGTTGTAGAAGAAATTAAATTAAGATTGGAAAGGGAGAGAATGAAAAATGCCAGATTAGAAAAAGATATTTCTCATAGAAAAGAGCAGGCTAATTTTTTTGCGCAAAAGGGAGGACACCTTAGAGACGTTTCTTCAAAGATGAAAAAAAAGATAGAAGAATTAGAGGGTGAAGTGGTGGGTCTGAGAAGGGAAGACAAAACAATAAAAAACTTTAATATACCGGCTCAGAAAGATATTGGAGGCGTGATTCTGCAATTAGATTCTGTGGCAGTTGCCATAAATCATAAGTTTGTGAATAAAAAAGTAAATATAACTTTAAATAAAAAAGAAAGATTGCTTTTGACCGGGCCGAATGGAATTGGTAAAACTACACTTTTAGAAAAATTAGCTTCGGGGCACGCGAAAGGAGAGCATGTCAAATCAGGGGTTAAAATTGGATATTATAGACAAGATTTTTCAACATTAGATTTTAATGCCACTGTGTATCAAACACTTTCAA
This sequence comes from uncultured Candidatus Saccharibacteria bacterium, assembly GCA_964453095.1. Lineage (GTDB taxonomy): Bacteria > Patescibacteriota > Minisyncoccia > Minisyncoccales > Staskawiczbacteraceae > XYD1-FULL-39-28. Next base: position 18,091 of record CAYVRE010000002.1, on the reverse strand, counting down.
CGGCAATGGGAAGCGATGGAACAGAGCAAGGATTGAGGGCGCATGCAGCAGGGTTTCTTTTGGATTCGGAAATATTAAAAGCTAAGATTGGATCTTTATCTGAGGGCCAAAAAGGATTAGTTGCTTTTGCGACAATATCATTAGAAAAACCCGGTTTACTTATTTTAGACGAGCCCACGAACCATATTAATTTTCGTCATATTCCGATTATTGCCGAAGCAATTACTAATTTTGACGGAGCTATGATACTAGTAAGTCACGCAAGTGATTTTGTAGAAAAAGTAAGAGTAGATTTCACGCTGGACCTAGGAGGGTTGAAATAGAAATTAAGAGGCGGTTTTTGTTTGACAAGGACAGTTAAAGCTGGTTAGATAAAATTGAAGGCGAATATTAATAATTAAATTTTAAAAATATGATGTTCGTAAGTTTTCTATATATCGTAGCCGGTGTAATTGTTTTGATTATTCTGGCATCAATCAAGCAGATAAACCAGTATGAAAAAGGGGTTAAGTTTATGCTGGGAAAATACATCGGCACAATGGAGCCGGGCTGGAGGCTGATCTGGCCGATATTCCAGTCGTACAGGAAAATAGATTTGAGGGTTAAGGCAGTTGATGTCCCTAACCAGGAGGCGATTACCAAAGACAATATTTCTGTTGGCGTCAACGCAGTAATCTATTACAAGGTCCAGGATGCCGATAAGTCGGTTCTGGAAGTGGAAAACTTCTATTACGCTATTTCTCAATTAGCCCAGACAACAATGAGAAATGCCGTAGGACAGGTTGATCTTGATGACCTGCTTTCCCAAAGAGACAGGGTTTCGGAGAATATACGGAAGATTATAGACGACGCTTCTGACCCCTGGGGAATCAAGGTTTCCAACGTTGAATTAAAAGACATTGTTTTGCCCGAGGAGATGAAGAGAGTAATAGGCAAACAGGCTGAAGCTGAAAGAGAAAAAAGAGCCATGATTATAAAAGCCGAGGGAGAAGTTGTTGCCGCTGATAACATGTCCAAAGCGGCTAAAATACTTTCAGAATCAACCGGAGCTTTACACTTGAGAACCCTCCAATCTATTAATGATATAAGCTCTGACCAGTCAAACACAATAGTCTTTGCCGTGCCGCTTGAGGTTTTAAGGGCATTTGAATCTTTCGGCAAGAAAGACCAGCCACAATAAAACATCCGCGCGTTTTCAAAAAGTCGCCTTTTCGGCGATTTTTTGGTAAAATTGATGAATATGCAAAATCAGTGGTATGCAAAATCAATTTCAGATGTCTTTGAGGAGGTAGGATCCAGCCAGCAGGGATTAAGCGAGCAGGAGGCGATATCCCGCCTGAAAGAATACGGTTCGAATAAATTGCCCGAAGCCAAGCCGGACGGGCTTTTTATTATCTTCCTGCGTCAGTTCAAAAGCTCCCTGATATATATTCTCCTGTTGGCCGGTGTCGTGGTTTTTGCTATGGGGGAGATTATCGACGGTCTTATCATCTTTTTCGTCCTTATCTTTAATGCAATTGTAGGCGCGCTGCAGGAAGGTAAAGCCCAAAATACTTTATTGGCGCTTAAAAAATGTACAGAAACCAGAACAACTGTTTTGCGGGATAACCAGGAAATTATTGTCACGGATAAAGATATTGTTCCGGGAGATGTTATCATTTTGCAGGAAGGCGAAAAAGTTCCTGCTGATGCTCGTGTGATTTTATCAAATAACCTTAAAACAGACGAGTCGGCTTTATCCGGAGAGTCTGTGCCGGCGCACAAGATTTCCGAGATAATAGACAGGGAATATCTGCCTGTCGCCGAACAGAAGAACATTGTTTTTAAGGGAACGAATGTATTGTCCGGCAGCGGAAAAGCGGTTGTTATTGCCACGGGCATAAATACCGCGATAGGAAAAATAGCTAAAGAGATCGCATCCATAGACACGGAAATACCTCTTAAAAAGAATATACGCTATTTATCAAGAGCCATTATCATTGTTGTGGTTCTTCTGAATGTTGTCCTCTTTATAGAGGGATTGATGTCAGGCAAGGGCATAAAGGAAATGTTTATAACTCTGGTGTCGCTTTCCATTTCCGTTATCCCGGAAGGCCTGCCTATTGTAATGACCCTGATATTAGCTACCGGTGTATGGAGGATGAGCAAGCGCAATGCATTGGTGAAGAGATTGCAGGCAGTCGGGGCATTGGGAAGGGCGGAGATTATCGCGGTTGACAAAACAGGAACGATTACAAAAAACGAAATGGTTGTACAGAAGGTATTTGTCGACAACAGCTTTTTTGATATTGGCGGAACAGGCTATGATCCGAGAGGAAGCATTGAGGCAGACAACAAAGTTATAGAGCCGCTCAATCACCCGGAATTGATTTTTGCAGTCAAAAACGCCGCATTGTGCACTGACGCCAGGGTGGTTTTTCTGGAGAAAGAGAGCAGATGGGCAATCGGCGGAGATCCGACCGAAGCCTCATTGCTGGTATTGGCGCAGAAAATTGGTTTTCATAAGAATATTTTAGAGCAGGAATATCCTTCTGCGGCGGAATTTCCCTTTGATTATCGCTTGAGATACCGCGCTTCTGTGCGTAAAGCGAATAACAAAAACTTCTTGATAGTGACAGGGGCCCCTGAAAACATTTTAGAGATGTCAAAAAAGATATGGCACAACGGAGAGAACTGCAACTTTCTGGAAGAAGAAAAAGAGAAGCTGAAAAACATATTTGAAGAAATGTCGGCAGAAGGGCTTAGGGTGGTGGCGCTGGGAATAAATAACAGCCCGCCCAAGAATATATCAGCTGACAAGATAAAAGAAGTTACTTTTGTGGGATTCTTCGGGATGAAAGATGCGCTGCGCCCCGAAGTTCCGGCTGCCATGGCCCGCGCCATCAGCGCAGGCGTGCGCGTGGTTATGATAACAGGAGACCACAGGATTACCGCCAAAACAATTGCCAAAGAAGCCGGGATCTATAAAGCAGGGGATGAGATTATCACCGGGAATGAGTTGGAAAAAATGAGCGATGAAGAACTGGCTGAAAGGATCAGCGGAGTCTCTGTTTTTGCCAGGGTTTCTCCGGAACATAAATTAAGAATAATAAAGGCATTTAAGGCGACTAAGAAAATAGTTGCTATGACAGGAGACGGCGTCAATGATGCGCCTTCGCTGGTATCAGCAGACCTTGGGGTTGCAATGGGTAAGATCGGCACGGAAGTTGCCAAGGAGGCATCGGATATAGTGCTTTTGGATGATAATTTTGGCAGCATCATTTCTGCCATAGAAGAGGGGAGAAGCATCTATAAGACAATCAAAAAGGTAATTCTTTATCTGTTTTCCACCAGCTTTGGAGAAGTTTTAACTATTGCCGGAGCCCTCTTCTTGGGATTTCCTCTTCCTATTCTGCCGGTGCAGATTATCTGGCTTAATTTCGTGACCGACGGATTTCTTGATGTTGCTTTGGCCATGGAGCCCAGGGAGAAGAACCTGCTTTTAGAAAAATTCAAAAAACCCAATAAGTATCTGTTCGATTTTCTGATGGCGCAGAGAATGCTGTTTATGGCTTTGCCGATGATGCTGGGAACCCTGTTCATTTTTAAGGGATTATTCCAGGCAGATTTGGTAAAAGCCCAAACAATGTCCTTGGTTGTTCTGGCGGTATTCCAATGGTTTAATGTTTGGAACTGCAGGTCGGAAGACAAGTCAATTTTTAAATCCAATCCACTGTCAAACAGATTTTTGGCAGCGGCAACAATTATTGTCGTATCGTTGCAATTGCTGGCCGTTTATAATCCGGTTATGCAAAAGATATTGCACACCAGCCCGCTTAACGGATACGATTGGCTGTTAATCATATTAATAGCCTCCTCTGTTATATTAATAGAGGAGATTCGAAAATTAGCTTATAGATTTTGGAAAAGGCGTGTAGCTTCTTTTAATTGAGGCGGTTTCTTGGTAGAGTGATATAATTGAATATAATTAATTATGCAGGAAGATATTAAAGATTTAAAAAATATGATTGCCGATGGCGCGATTGTTGTTGATGTGCGCACCCCCGCTGAATATGCCGAGGAGCATATGGATGGATCATTGAATATTCCATTGGCTGATATCAATAACTATATGTCAGAATTGAAAAAAGACAAACCCATAATTTTTTGTTGCGCGTCCGGAGAAAGAAGCGAAATTGCAAAGAAAATATTGCAAGCCAATGAGTTCGAAAAAGTGTATAACGGCGGTAGTTGTTCTGACCTTAAGGATGTATTATGATTAAAACTCAAAAGATAAGAACTTTCTTTCCGGCGATAAATTCCGGGAGAACTGTTTCCAATAATGCGGCAAGCACCCAGATTCCGATTCAATTGCTGGGTTTGTTAAAAGACCTTTCCGTACAATATGAAAATGTTCACAGAGGGCAGTCGCATGCCTCGGTTTTAACTACTGAAAAATTTGAGGCCTCCTATGATACTATCGCGCAATTTATCGGCGCTCCTTCAAAAAGAAACATTGTTTTGTACAGAAATGCGACCGAAGCGGTTAATTCAGTGATGTATTCATTAATGACGGAGTTCAGGGACGGGGATAACGTTGTAACGACCTACATGGAGCACAATTCAAACTATGTTCCCTGGTATGCGATGTGTAATGAGATATTGGTTAAATTCGGAGTTAATGTAGGCCTTAGGATTGCGAAATTTAACAAAGAGACGGGAGATCTTGATTTGGCCCATTTAAAATCTTTGGTTGATGAAAGAACAAAACTGGTGTGCTGTACGGGCGCCTCAAATTTTTTAGGAACAAAAAATCCTATAGATAAAATAAGGGAAATTGCTTATGCCAGCGGATATATGCAGCCCGGCGGAGAAAAAAGATCTTATCTTTTGATTGACGGCGCCCAGATGGCTCCGAATATGTTTATTAATGTCAAAAAACTGGATATAGATTTTTTTGCCTGGTCTTTTCACAAGATGCTTGCTCCTTTCGGCGTCGGAGCTTTGTATGCAAGGGAAGAGATTCTTGAAAGAATAAGGCCGTTTCTCTATGGGGGGGACATGATTGCCGAAGGGAAGGTAAGCCCGGAAAAAGTGGAGTACAATACGCTGCCCTGGAAATTTACAGCCGGAACCCCCAATATATTGGGAACAATACTTTCCGCTCAGGCTCTAAGGTTATTGCTGGATTTTGCTCTGACGCCCGGCCAATACAAGTACTTTATGACTGATAAAAAATTGGAGCCCTCGGATATAAAAAATGCCATGAGCAATATAGAGCATCACGAAACGATTTTAATGGAAGAGGCGCTGAAGCTGTTAGGCCGGATACCGTCCATAAAAATTTATGGCCCGAAAGACGCCGACCAAAGGACTTGTTTAGTTGCATTTACCTGCGAGCATAAAAATCCTTTTGAAATTGCCGAAGCATTGGCCAAGCTGGGCATAGAATCACGCGCAGGATGCCATTGCGCAACCCTGGCCCATCATTTTTTTGAACTGAACCCTCCCGCAAGTTGCAGGCTGAGTTTTTATATCTATAACAATATTGAAGACGTAAAGAGGGCCTGCGATGCCGTAAGCCTCATTTGCAAAGAAAAGAGTTAAGAAGTAAAATATATTAAGGTCTGTTTAATAATATAATTTAATAATTTACGGATATGGCACAAAATTGTGTAATTTACAGCAACGCTTCTTTAAATTTTTTCAGAGCTGTCGGCGGTTTTCTTCCTTTATTTGCTTTTCTGATTCATAATAATTGGTTAGTCTTGCTAACCAGCATCTTATTCTTCCTCGGCGCCGTTTCCATGAAGCTGAATTTTGTTTATCAGATTCACAATTATTTTTCAAATAAGGTTTTGAATCTGGAAATTAATCCAATTCAAAAAGACACGGGGGAAATACGGTTTGTATACAGTTTCACCGGGGCAATGTTTCTGATTTCTTTTTTGTTGATTTATTATGGAAAATTTGTCAGTTTCGCCTGGGGACTGGATTTGACAGTGGCCTTTTTAACGCTTTTGGCCAGCTTCGCCAATTTTTGTTTGGCCGCCATGATGTATGTTGTGTTCAAAAAGATTTTTAATAAATAAAGATAAATGGAAACATCCGAAAAATCTCAAAAAGAAAAGAAGCTGGGTGATTCCGGATATATAAATAAAAATTGCTGGTTAGCCAAAAATCTTGGTTATCCGCCCTCTACGCATTGCCAGTATTGCGAGCTGAAGCTTGGCAATTGCCTGTTTTCCCGGTACCTGGTAGTCAGTTTGGTTTTAGTCATTTTTGTTTTCACGCTTTCTTTTTTTGTTGAAAAGAGCATCTCAAAATCATTGATTGTCTCAGTTTTTACATTAGTTATTGCCTATGGCTACTATTTTGACAAAAGCACGCGGAAGATCGTCGAAGCCAGTTTTGCCCAAAGAAAGGCCAACGAAGCCCTAGAAGATTTTAGCTTGACTCTCCAGCATAAAGTTCATGAACAGACAGAAAAGATTAGAGAGGCCTACAATGTTGAAAAGAAAGCAAAGGAGAGCTTAGAGAGACTCGACCAACAGAAAAATGAGTTTATGATGATAACCCAGCATCATCTCCGCACGCCGCTTACATCGATGATGGGTTATGTGTCTCTTCTGCAAGACGGCGCTTACGGCAAGGTGCCTAAAAAAATCAGCCAGGTTGTCGATAAATTCGGCGCTTCCTCGGGAAGGCTTATCAGGATAGTAAACGAGTTTTTAGATTTGTCCCGTTTTCAGATGGGGGAGAAGGTCATAAAATTAGAATCCGGTGTGGACGTGAAAGCAATTATTGAGAACGTATTAAGCGAACTGAAGATTGAAGCGGACAAGAAGGGATTAACGTTAAAAATTGAAGAACCAAAAGAGGTTATCTCAAAAATACAGGCTGATTCGAATAGGCTGCAAGTGGTGCTGGTTAATATAATTGATAATGCCATCAAATACACTCAAAGAGGGGGCATACTAATACAGTTGAAAAACAAAATTGACAGCACTGGAAGCTTTGGACAAGAATTGGAAATTATCATAAAAGACACTGGAGTCGGCATGGATAGGGGACAAATAGATAATTTATTCGCAAATTTATTCACCAGGGGAGAGGAGGCAAAGAGCATTAATGTTACGGGCATAGGGATAGGAATGTATCTTTCTTCAAAAATTATCAATTCTCATAACGGAAAAATCTGGGTAGAATCCGAGGGCAAGGACAAGGGGTCTGTTTTTCATATAGAATTACCCGTTGTGCAGCCGGAGGCGCCAGGGGTTATTTCGGGTTGAATATTTTTGACATCCGGCCTTTAAGGGGGATATAATGATATAAGGCGAATTTATTTCAATGCTATGAAAAGAAAATTTATCGCTAAGAAAATAGGATGGGCTGTTATCATTGGTTGCCTGGTTTTTGTTATTGGTTTAGCGTCGTATTTTTTAGGCATAGCGGCAGAATTTGATAGCCAAAAAGTTTCTTCTATAGTCGGCTTTGTAGCCGAAAATACGCATACCGGACTGGTTGCCCCTATGTCGCAGATAGCTTTTAATAATCAAAACACAACAGGCGGTCAATTTGCCTCTAATACTCAAAACCAAAATCAAGACAAGCAGGGCGAAGGCGGTCGAACGGTCGCTCTAAACGGCATCCCGCCGGTTTTATTCGATATTTCTGTCCAGCCGATCTTCGGAGAAAATAATACGGTTGTCCTTTTATTGTGGACGACCTTTTTTGTATTGCTTTTATTATTTGCAGCCAGTTTAATTTATAAGGCCTATAAAAAAGCAAAACTGGAAAAGATTAAAAAAAACTAAAAGCGTCAGAATGATGGATTTTAAGAAAGTTAAGTTTTTATTTTTTTACTCTGCGTTGTTCTTTTCACTGGCCTGCGGAGTTTCCGCTATGGCTCAGGAAACCGCATCGGACGCCTCCGGTATCGGCACGATAAAATCCGCCTCCGAGAGCGCCGAGAGCAGAATAGCTCCCGGAGAATTTTTGCCAATTTCCGTAAAGTTGGTTAATTTTGGTTCGATCAAAAGGATAGATGTAGTCGTCGATTACAAAATTTTAGACAATGGCGATAAGGAAGTTTACTCAGAAAACGAAACCGTGGCAGTGGAAACCACGGCCAGTTTTGTAAAGCGGGTACAGCTGCCCTATACTATAAAGCCCGGCACCTATACATTCGTTACTATTTTAAAATATCCCTACCAGGAAGCACCGGCGGTGTCTGAGTTTTCTTTCGTGGTGGAAACAAAAATTGCAGGTTTCTTCCAAAGCGACTTAATTTTGTTTTCCATAATTATCATTGTGGTCATCTCGGCGGTATTCACCCTTGCCTATTTTTTCTCCCGCAGGAACCAAAAGATTAATATAGCGCTTCATGATTACAGTAGCAAGCCGAAAGATCAAATTATTTATTACGAAATTCTAAGCGATGTTATTTCTCAGATGCGGTTAAGGATAGGGGATGATGCATTAGAAATCGCCAAAGACATTCCGGACTTGGACATCAACGATAAAAACGGCCTAGTTATCAATATTAAAAAAGAGCCGGCGAAAATTGTAGCTTTGCTGATTTCCCGTTATGAAAAGATATCCGGCCATAAAATCAGTTTCGGACTTCGTCATAAACCATAAAGTTATTAACATTAAAATTAAAAATATATGAAGCAGGAAAAATCAGGTAAAATTAGAATTTTAGTTGTGGAGGACGACGAAAATACCAGGGATGTATATTGCAAGGCGCTTTCTATAAATGGATTTGAAGCTCTATGCGCGGTGAATGGCGTAGACGGCTTAAAAAAAGCCATCGAAGAAGTGCCGGATTTGATATTGCTGGACATTTTAATGCCAATTATGGATGGGTTTGAGATGCTTAAAGAATTGAGAAAGCAAGAAGACCCGATTAGAAAAATTCCGGTGATTATGCTTACTAATCTCAGTGCCGATAGCGAAGACATTATTAAAAAAGTGGCAGACACCGGGCCTGTTTATTACATAGTTAAAGCCAGTCTTTCAATAAAACAATTAATGGATAAAGTAAAAGAAGTTTTAAAGCAAAGGTCATAATAAAATAAATAATTAAACTATTAAAAATATGAAGAGCCAAAAAGAAGTTTCGACTATGATTGGAGCCATAATTATTGTTGCCGCCGCGTTTATTTTCTTTAGCGGGGTTGTTGTTTATCAAAATATTCAGTTTGAGAAAATTATATCCCTGTTTTCGGAGACCAGTTTTTCAGCCTCTCTTCCAAAATAACTAAAAAAACAAAAAACACGAGTTGAATCGTGTTTTTTGTTTGCCTGCAACTTGATTAGGACAGGTGTTTTGAGACCAATTTTGTCATCTCAAACATATCTACTACGCCTTTTCCGCCAAAGACTACTTTTAATTTGGCGTCGGCGACTATATTCCTTCTCTTTTTTGGATCCTGCAAGTTATTTTTCTTTATATACACCCAAAGTTTTTTTACGACTTCGGATCTTGGCATAGGACCCTTTCCCACAACTGCTTCGAGGTCAGAGGTGAGCTTTAGCGGCTTCATGAAAGCCGAGTTTGCTTTTCCTGGCATATTATATTATTTTAATAATATTGCTTCTAAACCTATACTACCATATATCAGGGCTAAAAACAACTGCTGTCAACAAAAAAGCGGCTGTCAACAGACGGCCGCCATATTTTTTTTATTCAAGGCCAGGCGTTATCCCTTTCAAGGTCTTTCTCGGGCACCCAGATACAAGCGTTCTGTTTGAACCGGTTTTCAGTGTCGATTTTTATGGGAACAAATCCCCTTATTCCATCGTCCGGATGGGCTGCTACGATTCTTGCCCTTTTCCCTTTGTATTTTATGGGATCTCCGACGATGAAATTTCCCCACATACCACATTTATTAGAACTTGCCATAAGCTTTACTCACTTTCTTTCTCGGACGGCCGTAAGGGAAGCGGGGGTTTTTATTTTTGCCGCTTGCAATGCGTATTTCTCCGTTGCCTTCCTGCTGCCAGATTCTAATTTTGAAGCCCAGTTCCTCCCAGTTGTGCCTGCTGCTCCACATCGCAACAGCCTTGCCTGACGAGCACCTCCACAAGTCGCGCTTTACGCCGTCCTTGCAGAGCACGCTTTGTAGGGCGTCTTCTTCATCGATGTTGCTTGCCAAAACCCTGTTTGTATAGGCAATATCGCCCCTGGGTTCGATATAGTAGGTAGTCACTCGTTCGCGTTTTTTTGCCATGTGGCCCTCGCTTTCTGGGGGTTAGTTATCAACGATCGGTGTTCAATGCTTTTATACTATAACTTTTCAACGTAAATGTCAAGGACAAAAATGAGCTGATTTATCCACATTTTAGATCTTGCTTTACCCCTAAATTAGGAGTATAATTAAAGAATATATATGAGGAAAAATATCGTTATAAACGACTCGGAAGAGGGAGGGTTAATAAAGGAGTTGGAAGCCAGAACCGATATTAAGGCCGAAAGGATTAAGCGACTTTTGAAGTTGCCCGATTTATCCCGCACCGAGGGGAGCCCGATTAAGTCGGTCGTAGACAGAGTTTTGCAAATTCCTGAATTTGCAGATTTCGATGTGATCCAAATACCTGAAATCATATCAACGCATATCATTTTCGATCTTTTCGGCTTTGCGCAGGATCATCCTGCCCGCAGCGAATCAGACACTTATTACGCGGACGAAAAACATGTATTGCGCCCGCACGACACCGTCTTCTGGCATTATTATTTAAACCAGCCCGAGATTAAAAAAAAGATTGAACAAAATGAATCTTTTGGGACGTTCTGCTTCGGCAAAGTTTACCGCAAGGATGAAATCGATAGGCACCATATGAATGTGTTTCATCAAATGGGCGGTCTTTATCTTGTTCCGGATAGCAAAAAAAATCTTAACATCGAAGATTTAAAAGATTCTCTGTCGTTAATAGTTAAAAGCATTTTTGGTTCGGATATAAAGTTCAGATTTGTTGTTGAGACATTCCCATACACCGATCCGTCATTGGAAATCGAAGTTGAAATTAAAGGAGAGTGGATGGAAATAGTAGGAAGCGGAATGCCTAAAAAAAACATATTAGCTAACTTTGGCATCCAGGGCTACAATGGCTGGGCGTTTGGATTCGGCTTGGAAAGATTGGCGTTAATCAAAATGGGGATTCCGGATATACGGATACTTTGGTCGGACGATCCGAGAATCACCAGCCAGCTTAAAGATTTAAATAATAGATATAAAGAGGTGAGCAAATATCCGGAAACTTCAAGAGACATCTCTTTTATTATTGATAAAAATATAAACCTGAATAATTATTACGAAATCGTAAGGGACTTTGCCGAGAATCTGATCGAGGAAGTAAAACTTGTTGATGAGTTTGAAGATGACGCAAAGTTCGGCAAAGATAAAAAAAGCTATACATTCAGAATTATCTACCGTTCTCCGGAGAGAACTTTAACCAATGAAGAGATAAATAAGATACAAGACAAAATCCGCGAAAAAACAAAAACAGATTTAAGCGCGGTCCTCCGCTAAATATATATTTAATTTTTAATTATGATCAAATTGAATATCAAGGACGCAGATGAAAAATTAGAGAAAAAGGCCGTGGTAAAACCAGCGGTGAAGAAGGCTGTAGTGCCGAAGCCGGTGAAGAAGGAAAAACCGGTTAAAATTGAGGAAAAAATAAAGGAGGAAGTAAAGCCGGAGCCGAGAAAAACAGAGGTTGTGAAAGAGGAGCCGAAAATTGAGGCGAAGAAGGTGAGGAAAGAAGGAGAGTATACTGCCAAGGACATTTATGTGCTGAAGGGCTTGGAGCCTGTAAGAAAGAGGCCGGGAATGTATATCGGTTCCACCGGAATCGACGGTTTGCACCATTTGATATGGGAAGTTGTCGATAATTGTTTAGATGAAGCAATGGCCGGCTATGCCAAAACCATTGAGGTTGTTCTGATGCCCAGCAACAGGGTGAGAATATCTGATGACGGCAGGGGTATTCCCGTAGAAAAGCACGCTGATACCAAGAAGTCGGCATTGGAAACAGTTATGACTACCTTGCATGCCGGAGGAAAGTTCGGCGGAGATGCTTACAAAGTTTCCGGCGGTTTACACGGAGTCGGTATTTCCGTAGTTTGCGCGCTTTCAACGTATATGCTGTCCGAGGTGCACAGAGACGGAGGAGTTTATCAGCAGGAATATTTCAGGGGCAATCCCAAATCAGCAGTTAAAAAAGTTGGGGATTCAAAAAAAACCGGAACCACGCAGACCTTTGATGCCGACCCTTTGATTTTTTCTGAAATAAAATACGATCCGAAAAGAATTTTGAATCATCTGCGACAGCAGGCTTATCTGACAAAAGGAGTAAGAATTGTTTTTAGCGACGAGAGGATAAAAGGGCAGGAAGCCAGTTATAGCTTCTATTTTGAGGGAGGCGTTGCGTCTTATGTAAAATATCTGGTGCAAAGCAATACGCCCCGCCATCCGAATATCTTTTCAGTTGCCGCTACCAAGGAAGACATTTTTGTTGAAGCGGCTTTCCAATACACTCAGGAAATGGAATGCACCGAAGAGTCATTTGCCAATAATATTTATACAGTTGAGGGAGGCACGCACATTTCCGGATTCCGCACTGCGCTGACCAGGTCTTTAAATGATTACGCAAGACGGGAAGGTTTTTTGAAAGAAAAAGATGAAAACTTTTCAGGAGACGATGTCAGAGAGGGTTTGACTGCCGTTGTTTCAGTTAAAATACGGACTCCGCAGTTTGAGGGCCAGACAAAAGCCAAGCTCGGCAACCCTGAGGCCAAGAACGCGGTGGAAACCGCTGTAGCCGAGGGTTTGTCTGATTATTTAGAAAGAAATCCGTCAGACGCCAGGTCTGTTATTGAAAATTGTCTCTTGGCAACCAAAGCAAGATTGGCAGCCAAAGCTGCAAGGCAAACAGTGTTGAGAAAAGGCGCTCTGGAAGGTTTGGCATTGCCGGGGAAACTAGCGGATTGCTTGTCTCGCAAGCCGGAAGAATCAGAAATATATATCGTCGAAGGAGATTCAGCCGGAGGCTCATCAAAAATGGCGCGCGACAGAAGATTCCAGGCGATATTGCCTTTGCGCGGAAAGATTTTAAATGTGGAAAGAGCCCGTTTAGATAAAATGCTGGCTTCAAAAGAAATCAAAGCTTTGATTATTGCTATGGGCACCGGAATAGGAGAGGATTTTGATATAGAAAAGTTAAGATATCATCGTATTATAATTATGACTGATGCTGATGTTGACGGGGCGCATATAAGGACGCTATTGCTGACTTTCTTTTACAGGCACTTCAAGCCCGTTGTCGATGCCGGCCATATATATATCGCCCAGCCGCCTTTGTATAAGATACAATCGGGAAAAACAGCCCAGTATGCCTATTCAGACGATCAAAAAGATAAGATTATAAAAGAAACAGGCAAGTCGGCTTCCATACAGCGCTACAAAGGTTTGGGAGAAATGAACCCGGAGCAGCTTTGGGAAACAACAATGAATCCAGAAAACAGAACATTATTGCAGGTTTCAGTCGAGGTAGCCCACGAAGCGGATAAAACCCTTGATACCCTGATGGGAGAGGAAGTGGAGCCCCGCAAGAAGTTTATCCAAACCCATGCCAAAGCAGCCAAGAATCTGGATATATAAACCTTGACAGGAAATATCCTGTATGCTATAGTATAGTTACGTAGAATGTTCTTTCAAGTCCCCCCTAGAAAGGAGTCTGGAATGTCGTTGACACTGGTAGCAGTACAAGACGCAGAGCAGGAAGCCATCCTTTTGGATGACATCGCCAGGGCAGCTCACGATGAAGCGGCTGAAGCTGCCCGTCGCGGGATGACCGTAGATGAGATGACAGAGTATTTTGAAGATCTGTGCTTGGATGCAGATCTTCAGGGCTAACGCCTGTCAGCTGCCCGCATCTTTTGCCGTCGAGCTACGATGACGAGCTTTCCCTCCGGCGGATGTTGAATCTCTCAACGAGGTTCTGACAAGGGGAACCAGGCCCTGCCTTACCTTCGGGTAACGCAGGGCTTTTTTGTTGTAATAGAGTTGACAAAGGTTTTTAAAGTGATTAGATAAAAATAGCGTGCTCGTTGACAAGACCTATCCGCGGTTTCAATTATGGAGGATTAGCATGAAAAGGTTTATCATAATCGCCGGCCCGCAAGCAGCAGGAAAGACAACCGTTATATCAGCTCTTAACGAGCATTATGAAAACTTGTCTCCGGTGATTGCTGCGCTCGGCCAGCAGAGTTTGCCGTTTTTATTCGCTTTACAGGAAAGCAGGCAGCTTATGGTGCACAAAGAGGTTGTGCTGGGCGGGATCTTTATGACACTGGAACAGGAACTCGAAGTTATAAAATGGGATCTCGATCGTATGGATTTGATACTCGGACAAAAACACGACAATTTGGTGTATTTGGATGAGTGCAATATCTTTACGATAGCCCACGCAAAAGCCCACGGCCTTGATTTGGCTGAAGAGTATTGGCTGGAATATATTGCAAGGCTTGAGAAATTGCAGGCCGGAATAATCTTTTTGGATGTTCCGCTGCAACTTTCCTGGGAACGGAGGCAGCACCGCTACCAACAGCGCCTTGTGTGTTTTGCAGAGTCAGAGCGCACCAAGATAATTGGCCAGTACTACGAGTATTTGAAAAAACTCAGGCCGGCGCTTATTGCAATTTACGAGCGCCTCAGCGTCCCGAAGATAATGATTGATGCCAGCTCATCTAAAACAGTAGTGATACAAAAGGTGGGCAAGGCATTGACCGAGCTTGTTTCTTTTTCCATCAACGGCCAGCAAAAAAGTAAGGAGGTGTGACTATGTCAGGTAAAAACGACGACTATTGCACCGCCTGTATTGAGGCGCTACTTCTGGCAAACAAGAGTTTGACCCAAACGCGTGTTTCTGATTTGCTGAAAAGAGTTTCTTATGGCAAGTCAGACACATATGCTTTTGATGCGGACACAGAGATACAAATAGACGGCTGTCTAAAGAGGTATGACCCTGATTCTGTGCTTGTCACCGAAGAGTTGGGGTCTAGTTTTTTGAAAAGATGGCCAGCCTTTGCCGACATCAAATTTCACCCGTCTGTATTTTTCTGCGATCCCGTAGACAGATCCAGCCACTTGGTGAAATTTCTCAAGCGCGCGCAAGCTGAGCACGGCTTAGAAAAATTTGGCAATGTGATAACCCAGGAAAAATCCCTGAGGCGATGGAAAAGAATCGCCGGCGGGCCGGTATCAATCACCGGGTCCACAGGAGCTATAACCTGCGTGAGGAGGGGTATGATAGTCTTTTCTGTCCTGCTCAACTATATCACTCAGGAGCTTGTTGTCGCCTGTTCTTCCGGCATCTTCATTATGGAATTGAAGTGTGACGGCTCGTCGAGATGCTGCCGGCTTACACTGGCAGATGTTCTTAAAAAAGGCAGAGTTATTGGGTTTAACCCTATTCCGTCGGGCAGGCCATGGGATAAATCCAAATATTTCACCGCTTTTTTAGGAAGCGAGACAAAAACCGGCTATGCAGAAAATATGGACGATATTGATATTCTCTCGCCTGATGAGCGTAAGCGTTTTGGACGTTATGATCAGCCCGGCGGGCCTGCAAGAATCCTATATCTCTCGTCGTTGCAATCAGCATCCGAGCCTATGGGATTTATTCTGGCAAATGGAGAGAAAATCACAGAGTGGATTCACTGGATACCCTTTGTAATATTTGCCCGGCGCGGGCAGGAAAAAATCCTGAGGATTTTTGAAATTTCTCAGGAGACTCCACGGACAAAGGAGGGCATCTTGATGGCAACTTCTCCTATCTATAGCGTATTCCAGGATTTTGATGATAGGGGGACAGCGCTGGATGTTAATTTTTTACGGAGGTTCCCGAACCCCAGCAGATATCGGTCGACGCTGATTGTGGCGCCACTGAACAATGAATGGGTGAACTCCCTGATGCAACAGCATTGCTACCGCGAAATAATCCTCGACTAGCCGGCTGAACCAGCTGTTTTGTCGGGTGATTTCCTGCGACTGAACACCGCAGGATTTTTTATAACCCTTGACTTATGCCTTTGAGTCGGATATTATGTAAATAGATGGCCGCCGAGGCCGTTTTTTAGAACAAGAAGTATAAAATATTTTAAAAATATATGGAGATAATTCAAAAAATTAAAACATTTTTCAGAGAGGTCTGGGTGGAAATGAAAAGAGTAAGCTGGCTGACGCGCAAGGAAGTTTTTAGGCACACTATGGTTGTGCTTGGAATCACTATTGCAGTAGCTGCATTTTTAGGCGCCCTCGATTTTCTTTTTTCTGAGATAATTAAGAGGTTAGTTTTTTAATATGCCAAAACAAGTAATAGAACAAGAAAAAAATTGGTATGTGATACACACCTATTCCGGATATGAAGATGCGGTGGCAAAGAATTTGAAACAGAGGATTGAATCTTTGGGCATGGAAGACAAGATTTTCGATGTGATTGTTCCCAAAGAAAAAAAGATAAAGATTAAAAACGGAAAGAGAAAAACAGTCGAAGAAAAGATTTATCCCGGATACGTGCTGGTAGAAATGGTTGTTACCGATGCCTCCTGGTATGTAGTTAGAAACACGCCCAGAGTAACAGGATTTTTAGGAGCAGGGACCACGCCGATTCCGGTTTCAAAGCATGATATCGATGATTTGATGAAAAGAATGGAAGTCAGCGAGCCGGAGTTTACCATTGATTTTGAAATCGGAGCTATTGTTAAAATAACAGACGGGCCTTTCAAAGGTTTTGAGGGCAGGGTATCGAAGATAGACAGGGAGAGGGGAAAGATCAAGGTGCTGGTGAATATGTTCGGCAGAGATACTCCGGTGGAATTAGATTCATTACAAATTAAGAAAATGTAAAATTATATCGCTACGCTAAATTAAAAATTTATGGCAAAAGAAATTAAAGCTATCGTAAAGATACAAATACCGGCAGGCAAAGCAACGCCTGCGCCTCCTATAGGTCCGGCATTGGCCCAGCATGGATTAAACATCGCAGAGTTCTGCCAGAAGTTCAATGCGGCAACTCAGGAGATGGCCGGCTACACCATTCCGGCGGAAGTTACAATTTTCAAAGACAGGTCTTACACCTTCAAATTGAAAACGCCTTTGGCCTCGGAATTATTAAAGAAGGCGGCCGGCGTTGAAAAAGGAAGCGGCGTGCCCAATAAAACCAAAGTTGGCAAGGTCACTAAGGCCCAGCTGAAGGAAATAGCGGAGAAAAAAATGTCTGACCTGAATACCACAGACATTGAACAGGCAATGAAAATCATAGCCGGGACAGCCAAAAATATGGGGATAGAAGTCGTGAATTAAGGAAAAACACAAATTTAAAAAAAGCGGAGTCTCGGGCTCCGTTTTTTTTGTAAACGCGCAATCATTAAGGCATCACTTCGGCACAGATATGGTAAAAAGGGGATTCAATAATTCTCTGATTTCAGAAGCTCTGGGCCACAGCCAGCTGTCGTCGTCATTTCAATACACGCAGATCCGAAACGAAGACTTGGAGCTGGATCTGCGAAAGAGGTTGAGATAGAATTGTAAAATAAGTATTGACATGGATATAGTTTCGGGTATATACTCAATATAGAGGAGTTGGTCGTACCTCAATATAAAAATAAATATAAAAAATATGCCAAAATTAGACGGAACTGGTCCTAGAGGTTCGGGCGCCGGCACTGGCTGGGGTTTAGGTCCTTGCGGTGGAGGAATGGCTTATGGTCGCAGAGGTGGTGGCCGTGGTTTAGGTCGTGGATATGGAAGAGGATTTGGTTTGGGAAGATCAGGGGGTTACAATCCCTACTATCCTGTTTCTGCTCCTTCTAAAAAGGAGGAAACAGAGATACTTTCCGAAGACGCGAAAGATTTAGAGGATGAGCTTAAAGCCATTAAAGCCCGCTTAGCCGAACTCAAAGGACAAAAATAACTAAATATTGCCCCATAATCAATAATCAATATGGGGCAGTTTAGTTTAAAATTATAAGTTAAGAGATATAAATTAAAAGATAAAAGAAAACAATATGAAAATAGCTTTAAGTTCAACGGGGAAAAAT
>CAYVRE010000001.1:3439-53801 GCA_964453095.1 uncultured Candidatus Saccharibacteria bacterium | reverse complement strand
GTTCCCGAGCCGTCAACCTTAGGGTTGCTCGGCACAGGCCTTCTGGCTATCGCCGGATGGCTCTGGCGCAGGAAGCGCCAATAGGTCCCGATGAGGGACAACACGCGATATCAGCGTTCTTGAATGGATTTCAAGAACGCTTTTTGTTTTGACGCTTTTGCTTAAATGCGATAAGATAAGATAATAAACAAAATATCAAAATCTAATAATATGCCCACAATTGAAGAACTTAGAAAAATACGTCTGGAAAAACTAAGAAAGCTGGAACATAGCGGGTTTTTGGCTTATCCGGCGCAAACAAAAAGAACTCACACTATAGCCGAAGCACTGGATAATTTTTCAAAATTATCTAAAGCAAAGAAGACAATTGTTTTGGCCGGCAGGATAATGGCCCAGAGAGGCCATGGAGGGGCCACTTTTTTAGATGTTAATGATGGATCCGGAAAGGTTCAGGTGCTAATTAAAGAAGACAAAGCGGGGGAGAAGGGATATCAGTTTTTTCTTGATGTTTTTGACATTGCTGATTTTGTGGAGATAAAGGGCGTCCTTTTTACCACGCAAAAAGGCGAAAAGACGCTTGAAGCCGAGGATTATAAGATGCTGGCTAAGGCATTGTTGCCTTTGCCGGAAAAATGGCATGGGATTTGTGATGTTGAAGAGTGTTTAAGAAAACGATATTTGGATATAATTTTTCATCCGGAGGTTAAGGATATGATTCAAAAAAGAACCGTGTTTTGGAATTCGATGAGGGAATTTATGGTTGAAAAAGGATTTTTGGAGGTGGAAACGCCTGTTTTAGAAACTACCCCCGGCGGAGCTGATGCCCGGCCCTTCGTAACTCACCATAATGCCTTGGACATGGACGTCTATTTGCGCATTTCTATGGGAGAGCTGTGGCAGAAGCGATTGATGGCGGCCGGCTTTGAAAAAACCTTTGAAATTGGCAGGCAGTTCAGAAACGAAGGTATGGATGCAGAGCATTTGCAGGATTACACCCAGATGGAGTTTTACTGGGCATACGCTGATTATGAGCAAGGTATGAAATTGGTTGAAGAAATGTATAAATACGTTGCCAAAAAAACTTTTGGCACACTGAAGTTTAAAATCCGTGGCTTTGATATTGATTTGTCAAAGAAATGGGAAAAATATGATTATGCTTCGACAATAAGCAAATATACCAAGGTCAATGTTTTGGAAGCATCTTTGCCGGAAATGGAAAAAGCATTGGATAACTTAAAAATTGATTATGATAGAAAGGGATTTAATAGGGCGAGAGCCATGGATAGCATATGGAAATATTGCCGCAAGAAGATTGGCGGTCCGGGATTTTTAATTAACACTCCGATCGAAATTTCTCCATTAGCTAAAAGAAGCGAAAAGAATGCTGACATGGCGCAGAGGTTTCAGGTTATTCTGGCCGGTTCGGAAAATGGAAATGGATATTCAGAGCTGAATAATCCGATTGACCAGGCGGAAAGGTTTGCCGAGCAGCAAAAACTGCGCGACAAAGGCGACGAAGAAGCTCAGATGTATGACAAGGAATTTGTTGAGGCATTGGAGCACGGAATGCCGCCAACCTGCGGATTCGGAGTTTCGGAAAGATTGTTTTCATTTTTGATGGACAAACCCGGCCGCGATTGCCAGATCTTTCCATTAATGAAACCTAAACAATAAAAATATGTTAGACATTAACTTTATCAGGGAAAATCCGCAGAAGGTTAAAGAAGCCTGCCAGAACAAGCAGGCCAAAGTTGATATAGACAAGGTTCTTCTATTGGACCGCGAGAGAAGGGAATTATTGGTTGAGTTGGAAGGCCTGAAAGCGGAACAGAATAAGATAAGCAGGGCCGGGCATAATGAATCGGCTGTGGCTAAGGCAAGAGAATTGAAAGACAAATTTAAGGAGCTGGAGCCAGAATTAAAGAAAACAGAAGCCGAGTTAAACAGCTTATTGATTATGCTTCCCAATATTCCTTTTGACGATGTGCCGGTAGGGAAGGATGATTCTGAAAACGTTGTTTTAAGGCAGGTTGGCAAGCCGGCCAAGTTTAATTTCCCGACAAAGGACTATATGCAATTAGGCCGGGAGCTGGACTTAATTGATACAGAAAGGGCCGGCAAGGTGGCTGGCGCCAGGTTTGGTTATCTGAAAAGAGAGCTGCCCCTGCTTGAGTTCGCTTTGATTAATTTGGTCATGGATACTGTAAAAAAAGAGGGATTTATTCCTGTTATTCCGCCGGTGATGTTGAAAGATCAGATGGCCAGGGGAACAGGATACTTTGAGGCCACAGACGAGAAAGAGGCCTATTATCTTCCGGAAGACAAAATGTATTTAGCCGGTACATCAGAGCAGCCCTTAATAGCCATGCATGCCGATGAAGTATTAAATGAAAAGGATTTGCCTTTAAGATATGTTGCCTTTTCTACTTGTTTCCGCAGGGAAGCCGGTTCTTATGGCAAAGATACCAAGGGGATTTTAAGGGTGCATCAGTTTGATAAACTGGAGATGGTAATATTCTGCAATCCCGAGGATTCTAAAAAAGAGCATCAGCTGCTTTTATCTATTGAGGAAAAACTGATGAAAGCATTGGAATTGCCTTATCAGGTTATAAGCATATGCACCGGAGATTTAGGCAGGCCGGCAGCTGCAAAGTATGATATTGAGGCCTGGTTGCCCTCGGAAAACAAATATAGAGAGACGCATTCAACTTCTAACTGTACTGATTTTCAGGCCAGGCGCCTTAATATGCGCTATCGCGACAAGTCTGGCAAATTAAACTTTGTGCATACGCTCAACGGAACAGCTTTTGCTGTCGGAAGAATTTTGATAATGATTATGGAAAACTATCAGCAGAAAGACGGGAGCATAAGGGTGCCCCGGGCATTGCAAAAATATTGCGGATTTAAGGTTATAAATGGAAATTACAATTAACGGGATAAAAACAAATTGCCAGGTTTTTGGCGAGGGCAAGCCCTTTTTGATTTTGCATGGCTGGGGGTCTAATTCAGAGAGGTGGCAGGAGGTTGCAGAAATAATTTCGCAGAAAGGATTTAAGGTCATGGTTCCTGACTTGCCGGGATTTGGCACATCAGACCCTCTTCCGGGGCCGTGGAATACCAATAAGTATGTTGCCTGGATTGAAGAGTTTATTAAAAACTATTCTGAGTTCAGAAGCGGATTTTATCTGCTCGGCCACTCCTTCGGAGGAGCTTTAGCATCAAAGCTGGCGGTAAAGCATAGTCAGGAAATTAAGGGATTGTTTTTGGTATCTGCCGCCTGCGTAAGAAAAAAAACAGCCAAGAAAGGGATGTTTGCCAAGATATCAAAAGTTGTGAAGCTGTTTAATTTTCTGCCTTATTATAATTTTCTGAGGAAGGCGGTATACAAGTTTATAATAAAAAAGAGCGACTATGTCTACGTTAAGGGCGTCATGAGAGAAACCTATCTAAATATTATAGCTGAAGACCTTTCTTTCCATCTGCCATTTGTTAAAGTTCCGACAACGATCATCTGGGGGGACAAGGACGAGTTTACCTCTATCGAAGATGGCCGTTTCATAAACAGGCAGATAAAAAAGTCAAAGCTGGTCGTCATCCCGGAAGCCGGCCATGATTTGAACAGGAAGCAAGCCGAGGTGTTGGCAGTAAAAGTTTTAGAAAACGTTTAATCAGCATGGAGCTAAAATTTTCTAACGATAAAAATGAATGGAATAGTTTCCTAATTGAGAACAGCGGCAGTTTTTTGCAATCTTTTGAATGGGGAGAGCTTCAGGAAAAATCTTCAAAAAAGGTTTTTAGATTGAAGGTATATGAGGGTAGTGACATTCTTGTCCAGGCCCAGGTTATAAAAGAGGGGCTGCTCTTCAAAAATTATTTATACATTCCCTATGGCCCAATTTTCAAAAATAACCTGGATTTAAGCCGGCAGAAGGCCTGTTTGAAGATTTTAATTGATGGGATTCAGGAATTAGCGTCCGAAGAGAATAGCGTTTTTTTAAGAATAGAGCCCCTTGTCCCATTGGATAAAATGATTGAAGCAAGGATCTGTCGTCCTTTTAGAAGGATTCAGCCACAAAAAACTTTGATTTTAGATTTAACAAAAACAGAAGAAGAGCTATTTAAAAACCTCAGCAGCGGGTCCAGGCGGAATATAAGCATTGCCCGGAGAGACGGGGTTGTTATTGAAAAACAAAAAGATTATTCCCCCGACTTTTATAGGCTGCTTAAGGGAACAAAAGAAAGGCAGGAATTCAGCGGCCACGCGGAAGAGTATTATAAAAACATACTGAAAATTGACGGAGAGTTTGTTAAAACCGAATTGTTCTTGGCCAGATATAAGGATAGGATAATCAATGCCACTATCGTCGTGTTTTTTAACAAGAAGGCTTTTACTCTGCATTCCGGCTCAGATTATGAGTACAGGCACGTTAAGGGTTCTAATCTTTTGAGGTGGAATATTATTTCCGAAGCGAAAAAGATGGGGATGCAAGAGTGCGATTTCTGGGGAATTGATGAAAAGAAATGGCCCGATCTGACTTCCTTCAAAAAAGGTTTCGGCGGAAGGGAAGTTGAATATCCTGCCGGCCTAGATATGGTTTTTCAGGGCTTTTGGTATAACGCATATAGAATAATCAAATTTATCAGAAGAATTATTTAAAATGGATTTTATTTATTTTCTATTCTATATCTTAATATTGCTTTGGCTGGTTCATATTTCCCAGCGGATATTTTATTGCTTCTATTTCTGGCAGCTTAAAGAATACCGGATTAGCAGAATAAAGGGCGATCCGATAAGGTCCAGAAATGTTTTCTTCCCGAAAACATTGTTTTTAATACTAATTATACTTCTGTTTCCTCCGGAATTTTTAGATTATTCTTTGTGGGGCTCGGCAGTTGCCGCCGCCTTTTATTTATTCGGCATCTATTCTATTTCCTTGTTGATAAGGAAAAAATGGCGGTTTCCTAAGTTAACTAAAAAGTCCGTATTTTTATTATCTCTGGGTTTTGCATCTTTATTTTTCTCTCTGTTTGTTTTCAACCGGTATTTTTTAATTTTCATCGCTGTTATGGAAATTATCCTGCCGTTTTTAACCTTTTTGATTATGGAGCTTGTGCAGGTGCCCACTAACTTGTGGAAAAGATTGATATACATGAAAGCCCGTAAAAAAATAGAGATGCAGAAAGAACTGATTGTTGTCGGCATCACCGGTTCTTATGGAAAAAGTTCCACCAAAGAATTCCTTTATACTATACTTTCGCGGAGATATAATGTTCTGAAAACCAGCGGCAACATCAATACCGAAATAGGAGTGGCGCAGACAGTTATTAATCATTTGAAACCGGAACACCAGGTATTTATAGTTGAAATGGGCGCTTACAGAAAGGGGGAGGTCAAATTGCTGTGTGACATCGTTAAGCCGAAAATCGGCGTTGTAACCGGCGTAAATCAGCAGCACCTGGCCTTATTCGGTTCGATGGATAATCTGCTTTCCGCCGAAGGGGGGAGAGAGCTGAGCGAAGCCCTGCCTAAATCCGGACTTTTAGTATTAAATGGAGACAATAAATACTGCCTGGATTTATACCGCAAAGCCAATCTGCAACCAGGCGCCAGAAAAATAATTTACAGCGCAAAGGGGGATAGAGTGGATTCTGATGTCTGGACAGAAGATGTATCAATACATAAAGAATTTGTTTCCTTTTTGGCTCTTGATAAAGATAAAAATGCAGTTCATTTTAGAGTGAATGTTTTGGGTGGCCAGAATATACAGAATATTTTAGCTGCGATTTTGGTTGCCAGGGAGTTGGGGATGAGTTTTGAAGAGATTGCTGAGGCCTGTAAAGATATAAAACAAGATCAAGCCAGTATGGCCTTAAAAAAAGGAAATCACGGCATCAGTGTTATTGATTCTTCTTATTCTGCCAACCCCGACGGTGTTCTGGCTGATTTGGATTATCTTAATATCTTTCCGGGCAAAAAAGTTATTGTGATGCCTTGTCTGATCGAACTGGGCAAAGAATCCGGCCGTTTGCATGAAAAGATAGGTAGAAGAATCGGAGAGGTCTGTGATATAGCTATAATCACCAGCAAAGATAATTTTAACGACATACAAAAAGGTGTTGTCGAGGCCGGCAAAAAACCGGAAAGTATTGTATTGTGCGACAGAGCAGACGATATTTATTCAATACTTACGCTTTCTTGCAAATCCGGCGATGCAGTTTTGCTGGAAGGCCGGGTACCCGGACGTTTATTGAAACTGCTGATTGATTAATTTTATGAGCTATTTCAAACCAATATCAATATCTCTGTCGCCTAATGTTGAAAAAGATGATTTGCATCTGGCTTTGAATTTGATTATCCGGCCGTGGCTCTGGAAAAGGGGAGGGGCGGCGAAGGAGCTGGAAGAACAATTCAAAAAATATCTGGGCGTAAAATACGCAGTGTCTTTTAATAGCGGAAGAAGTTCTCTTTTTGCGATTTTGAAAGCATTGGGCTTAGATAAGGGAAGTGAAGTTGTGCTCCAGGCATTTACTTGCAATGCGGCTATAAATCCTGTGTTGTGGGCCGGTTTAGAGCCGGTTTATGCAGATTGCGACAAGGACTCATTCAACGTGGATATGCCCGGTTTAAAGCCCAAAATCGGGCCCAAGACAAGGGTTTTGATGGTTCAGCATACTTTCGGGCAGCCGGCCGATATGGATGAAATCATGGCTATTGTGCGACAATACGGATTAACATTAATTGAAGACTGCGCTCATGCATTAGGGGCTGAGTTCAAGGGCCAAAAAGTCGGCACATTCGGCAAAGCGGCATTTTTCAGTTTTTCCAGGGATAAAATAATCTCGGGTGTTTATGGAGGCATGGCTGTTACCAACGACGAAGTCATCGGCAAAAAACTTGAAGCCTTGCAAAAAGAATTCAGACAGCCGTCAATGTTTTGGATTTTTCAGCAAATTTTGCATCCGCTGTTATTAAACTATATTATTCTTCCGGTGTATAATCTTTTTGACTTGGGGAAAGTGTTTCTGGTTTTATCGCAATGGCTGCACATCTTATCGAAAGCAGTCAGCTGGCAGGAAAAGAAAGGGGAGAAGCCCGATTATTTTCCAAAAGCATTGCCTAATGCATTGGCAATGATGTCCTTCAACCAGTTTAAGAAATTAAATAAGTTTAATCAGCACAGGCAAAAGATTGCCGATGTCTATTATAACGAACTAAAAGACACAGAATTTGAACTGCCTCAAAAGTTTCAGGATAGAAAAAATGCTTTTTTGCGTTTTACTGTAAAACACCCCAAAGCTCACCAGATAATCTACGATGCCTGGCACAAGCAAAACATTTTGATTGGCGACTGGTACACGACTCCGATTGCTCCCTTTGATACAAAACTTGAAGAAATGCATTATGAGACGGGCAGCTGCCCCAATGCCGAAAGGCTTTCTAAGCAAACCTTTAATTTGCCGACGCATATAAATATTTTGGAAAAAGATGTAGAGCGGATAGTAGACTTTTTAAAAAGCAACAAATGGAACTAAGAGAGATAACAAACAAGGAAGAGTGGGAGGGTTTTCTCAATACTTGCGCAGAGAAGACATTTTTGCATTCCTGGAATTGGGGGGAGTTCAATCAGGCAATGGGGGATAAAATGTGGCGTTTCGGGGTTTATGGCAGCGGTTCGCTGGTTGCGGTGATTTTGGTTTTGAAAGTAAGCGCCAGAAGGGGAACCTTTTTATTCATACCGCACGGGCCTGTTATATCCGAGGGTCTGCAGATAATAGACAAGAAAGAAATTCTGGAATTGCTTTTGGTTGAGCTTAAAAATATTGCTTCAGAGGAAAAGGCCGGTTTTATCAGAATATCTTCTGTTTGGCCTGCCGGAACTGGTTGCGAAGGGGTATTTAAAGAACTTGGCTTCAGAAGCGCCCCCATACATATCCACCCGGAAATCACATGGGAGATTGATATCACACCGTCAGAAGAAGATCTGCTGGCCGGAATGCGCAAGACAACAAGATACTTAATACGCCAGGCTGAGAAGAATCCCGATATTGAAATTGTAAAAAGTAATGATATTGCTGACCTGAAGCTTTTCTGGCCGGTTTATGCGCAAACAGCCAAAAGGCATCATTTTGTTATGTTTCCCGAGAAATATCTGGAAGCAGAGTTTGATTCTTTTTCCAAAGATAAGGGAATAGCGCTGTTTTTAGGAAAATACAAAGGAGAAGTTGTTTCAGCCGCCATCTTTGTAATTTGGCAGGAGATGTGCTTCTACCACCACTCAGGATCGCTTTCAAAATACAATAAAATACCCGTTTCTTATCTCTTGCAATGGGAGGCGATTAAAGAAGCTAAGAGCAGGGGCTGCAACGCGTATAATTTATGGGGCATAGCTCCGGATGTTATTACTGAATCTGATGCTCAAAAATCCAGGCACCCTTGGGCCGGACTCTCTTTATTCAAAATGGGCTTTGGCGGATACAGAAAAGAATATGTCAAAACTCAAGACTACGTACTCTCCCAAAGATACTGGTTTAACTATATAATAGAAAGAATAAGAAAAAGGAAAAGAAATCTGTAGATATATTTATGTCTTACAGGAAAAAACACATAAAAAACAAGATCTACGGCAGAAAGCCCGGAAGGTCAATTTTTAAAAGTCCTATTTTTTGGTTGGCTCTTTTGTTTCTTATTATCGCCTTTTCCATTTTATATCTCTTGGTTTTTTATCCGGAGTTTCAAGTCGGGAATGTTATAATCTCCGGCAATGATAAAACACAGGAGCAGGTTATTGAAGATATTGTTTTAGACAGTATCAGTAAGAGATTTTTGAGTATAGGCGGCTGGTCTCTTACGTCTAAAAGCATTTTTTTTATTAATGCAGACAGGCTGAATAAACAGATTTTAGATAAATTACCGATTATAGAAAGCATAAAGATAGACAAAAAACTTCCTGACACTTTAATTTTAGGGATAACAGAGAGAAAGCCGGCCGCGGTTTTCTGTCCTTTTATGGACCAGCCGACAGTAGAAAATCAGAAAAAGTGTTTTCTGATAGACGGCAACGGCGTAATTTTCGAACCCCTCAGCGCGCCGGCTCCGGATATGGTTGTTGTGCAGCAGCTGATGGCGGAAAATCAGGTTTTTACCGGTGAAGAGGTTATCGCTCGCAACATAATGGGGTCGATTTATGAAATAGAAAAAAGTTTGAAAGAAAATTTCGAAATAGACATAGAAGAAGCGCTTATCACCAGCCCCATTCAGCTGAATATCAATACCAGCGAAAATTGGAAGATTTACTTTAACACAGATCAGGGCTTTAATATCGGCTTGCAGGTCGCTAAGTTAAACCTATTATTGAAAGGGGAGATTGCTCCGGAAGCAAGAAAGAATTTGCAGTATATAGATCTAAGATTTAAAGACAGAGCGTATTATAAGTAATTTTTTGAGCCTCGTCTTAGCGGGGCTTTTTTCTTGACAAAACGATAATATTGGTGTATAAACAATAAGTAATCAGACATATAGAACTATGGACTATTCATTAGGCAATATTAAAATAGATAAAAACTCTGCGCCGGAGTTTCTGCAGAGCAGGCTTTTATTGTACTGCGCCGTCGGCTTGCTTGTATTAAAAATACTTGCAGTTGCCCTCTTCGTAAATTTCCCGCCCAATATATTTTTCGCGGATATAACAAAAACAGCGCTGGTAGATTTTGTTAACCAGGCAAGGCGGGATTCAGGATTGCAGATATTAACGGAGAATAACCAACTGGATCAGGCAGCCCGGCTAAAAGCTGAGGATATGGTGCAGAAACAATATTTTTCTCATATCAGCCCGCAGGGTATTTCACCCTGGTATTGGTTAAGGACCATAGGGTATAACTATAAATATGCCGGGGAAAATTTGGCAATCGGATTTTTTGATTCAAAAGAGGTTTACGAAGCCTGGCTGGATTCTCCGTCGCATAAGGCAAACTTGTTAAATTCAAACTATAAGGAAATCGGCACGGCTGTTTTGAACGGATTCGGACAGAACAATACCGTAGTGGTTGTCCAGCTTTTCGGCGCTCCTAAAAACAGCGCTCCGGCTCCGATAAATAGCGTGGAGGATGAAAAAGAAACAGAAGCAGCCATTGCGCCGGAAAATGAAATACTTGTCCCGGAAGACGGAGAGCAAGTGCTGTCGCAATCGGTGGAATCATCCGCATCCGTGGAGAAACCGCAAAACACCTTCACTTTGTATAACTATGGCGAACTCTTGCAATCCATTGTTTACGGATTTTTATTAATAACAATCGGCGCTTTGATGCTTGCAATATTTTTCAGCATCCCCGTTAAAAAGCAGCTTGTTTTAAGGTCATCCCTTATCATCGTTCTGTTGTCTTTTGCCGCGCTGTTAAATAGGGAAGCGATGATTTTAATTGTTCCTCACCAGATAATAATTTAGATATGAACAAATTAAACAAAGAACAGTTTATAAAAACGGCCAAGCTTGTCGCATTGATATATGTAGCCGCCTTTTTAGTTATGAACTGGAGCGATGTTTCCTGGATTTTTAATTACAGGGCGGTTTACGGAATAGTTGATGATTTTTTTAATCCTTATCCTGGCATAGAAGCCTCATCCATGGGTGCATATTTTTATCCTAACCACAGCCGGGGGGTACCCTCTGGGTCTGGAGAAACCTTAAAAGAAGTCAAGACCAGCTATACTGATAAGCAAAATACATTGGAAATTCCCAAGATATCTATTTCCGTTCCGATAATATTTTCAAGCAGCACAGAAAATACCCTGCTTAAGAAAGACCTTGATATGGGAGTGGTATATTATCCCGGATCAGTATATCCCGGCCAAGTCGGCCAGATCGTTATTTTAGGCCATTCGGCGCCTCCGGGCTGGCCGAATATAAAGCACGACTGGGTCTTTACCAAATTAAGCCAATTAGGCCCCGGCGACGAAATTTTGATAGACCTTAACAATAAGCAGTATAAATATATTGTCAGGCAGACAACAATAATTAAGAAGGGCGCGGATGTTCCTACTGACGCTTCCTTTTCCGGTAAGAATACATTGACACTTATCAGCTGCTGGCCGCCGGGCAAAAATTATCAGAGGATTGCAGTCCAAGCGGAACTGGCTGACTAGTATTGACAATAACTATGGAATATGATAGGGTACAGCATAGTTAAAAATACTTAATATATACTAAAAAATATGAAAACAACCAACAAAGTTGTATTTACGGGCGTTTTTCTATTGATGGCCTTAGTTTTGGCGTATACAGCGATACAGCCTACCGAGGCGCAAGCTTGCGATGGCCCAAGGATTACTCCTAACGGCCAGACAATCGTGTTAACCCAAACCAGCAATGTAACATTGACAATGCTGCAGGAAGGAGGTCCGGCATGCGATACTACTTCGTATAATAATGCGGTCGGTCTTTGGTCACCGTCAAAAATTACCTGGGGTTATAGAAAAAGCATTCCAACCGGCACTCAATTAAATCTGGGCCAGTTTAACAGCGGGGCAGAATTGGAGTTTTATTTAACCAACCCCTCCGGATTAACATTTCATACAGGTCCTGCATCAAGGAACCCGGATGGAATTATCCATGCCAATGTTGTCTCAAACGGAGCCAACTCTTGGACCGTAGGTTTTGAAGATATAACCGGCGGTGGAGACTCTGACTATAACGATGTCAGCTTTACAGTTACCGCAACCTTAATAGCTCCAACCTGCACCACCCATACTACCAAGCAATGCTCAGGCAGTGCTGTTTATTGGTATAACTCCTGCGGAGCTAAAGAGGATATATTCCAGCAATGTGCTTCAAACCAGATCTGCCAGAATGCGCAGTGTGTTAATATCACCTGCAGTTTCAACTCCGAGTGCGGAGCCAACGGATTCACCGGTTCTCCCTTCTGCCAGAACAACAACGTTTATCAGAACTACAGAACATATACTTGTGCCAATCCCGGCACATCTAGTTCAAGCTGTTCCTATGTAGACGATCCTCAATTGAAGAATACCTGTACAAGCCTTCAGACCTGCAGTAACGGGTCATGCGGATCCAGCTGCACCTACCACTCATACCAGCAATGCTCGGGCAATAATCTTTACTGGTTTGACTCCTGCGGAACTCAACAGGACTTGATCCAATACTGTCAGAATGGATGCCAGAACAATGCGTGTATTCAGCAAAACGTTACTGTACAAACAACTTCAGCAACAAATATATCTAATAATCAAGTAACCTTGAACGGTTATTTAAATAATTACAATAGTACTAATTGCAGCAATTATGTCTGGTTCCAGTACGGATCAAGCACCAGCTATGGCAGCGAAACAACTCATCAGTCACAGAACTACACGGGTAATTTCAGCCAGAACGTAAATTTGTACAACAGCTCAAACAACACATACCATTTCAGGGCCGCAGCTCTGTTATGCAATGGCACTACAGTCTACGGTCAGGACATGACATTTACAGCCGGCGGTACTGGCGGTAACTTGCTGACAATTAATAAGACGGTCAGGAACCTTACTTCCGGAAACTCAAGCTGGTCAAATACTGCCTATGCCAATCCTTCTGATATGCTGATGTTTATGATTACTATCCAGACAACCGGCAGCCAGGACGTAAATAATGTTTTTGTCAGAGATTCATTCCCTGCTAACCTTATCTACAAAAATCAGTTGGTTGTTGCCTGTACATCAAATAACAGCAACTACGGCAACTGCAATACTAACAATTACAACTATTCAGGGGACATTACTTCCGGAATCAATTTAAATACAATTTACGCCGGCCAGACAGTAACTATTACTTATCAGGCACAGGTTGCTTCTTTGCAGAATTTTAGCTACGGAACAACTACCTTAAACAACAGCGTTACTGTTTCCAGCTCCGGATTCGGTAATAATCCCGTAAGCAATGCATCGGTATCTGTCACCAGATCAGCTGTTTACGGCGCCAGCACTGTTGCCACCGGCTTAACCGACAACTTATTTGTTGATTCGTTCGTTCTGCCCTTAATGGTTGCCTTAGCAGGCATTTGGATGTTCAGGTCAGGAATGTTTGTCGGGGTGGAAAAATGGGTTGGCAGTCGCAAAAGAAACAGCAGAGAGTACAGGGTGCAGAAAGCGCTCAACGCAAGAATCAGCCAGATTAAACAAGCAGAACACTCATAAAAGGTGATTAAAGTAAAAAGGCGTTGTTAAAGCGCCTTTTTGCATGTACTATATATCTATGACCCACGAAGAGTTCGAACAATTAGTAAAAGAGGGAATAGAGGCCATTCCGGAAAAGTTTCTGCAGAAGTTGAAGAATGTGGAAATAGTTATAGAAGACGAGCCTACTCCTTACCAGACGGGAAAACTTCATATGAAAGGAGGGCTGCTTTTCGGTTTGTACGAAGGAGTCCCTTTAACAAAAAGGGAATCCTACGGCCTGGTTTTGCCTGACAAAATAACTATATTTAAAAATCCCATTGAAAAAGCTTTCTTTGGTTCAGAAGATATTAAAAAGGCAGTTGCAAATACTGTCTGGCATGAAATAGCTCATCACTTCGGCATGGATGAGCACCAAGTCCGCCAAGCCGAAAGAAAAATATAAAAACTCTGTCATAACTTGACAGGGTTTTTATTATATGCCACTATCATTTTATAAGTTCCTTGCAGCCGAACTGGCAGGGAGTGTGTGTCGGCCGTTGCGTCACACGAACCTTCGGAGAACCGGTATGCCCAAATCTCAATTTGGCAAATCACATTCCCTGTCAGTTTTTAATATATGGCGTCAGAGGTGACGGCAAAATGCGCCGAGGGTCCTCGCAAAACTTGTGAAACCTAGGCTGGACTTTTGTCTCCCTCTGACGCTTTCTACAAGCGCCGTATCGTATCTCCCCTGGATGAAAATCCAAGTGAGCGACCAGAACGATACGGCGCTCTTTTTTTACTTGCGGCCTTCAAAGGCGGATTCCAGCGTTTCTTCGTCGGCGTATTCAAGTTCTCCGCCGACAGGAATGCCTTTAGCAAGATGGGTGACCTTGAAGGCGGGAGATAGAATAATTTCTTTTATAGTTTGTTCAATTAAAGCAGAGGTTGCTTTTCCTTCCGGCGTCGGGTTGAGGGCAATTATTATCTCTGAAAAGCTGTTCTCCTTAATTCTTTTTTTTAACTCTGCAATTCTCAAATTATTAAGGTCATCTTTTTTTAGCATCGCAACGGTTCCTCCCAGAATAAAGTATAAGCCGTTGTATTTTTTTGTATTTTCAATTGACAGCAGGTCGCTTTCTTTTTCCACGATGCAAAGCAGCCCTTTGTTTCTTAATGGATTCTGGCAGATCGGGCATATGCTCTGTTCTCCCTCAAAAGGATTGAAGCATAATTGGCACAATTTTATTCTGTCCCTTAATTCCTGGATTGCGGTAATAAGATCGTCTGTTTTTTCTTTGGGAAGTTTAAGCAAATAATAAACAAAACGACTGGCTGTTCTCGGGCCAACCGTTGGAAATCTTCTAAAAATATCTATTAGTTTTTGTATAGAATCCATGTTTTATCCTGCTTCGCCGGCCTCAGAAGAATACTCTCCTTTGTCTAAGTTTCTGAAACTTACCCTGTGTTCATCGAAGTATAGATCAAGGCCCCCGGTCGGACCGTTTCTGTGCTTTTCAATTAATATCTTTGCAATGTTTTTGCTTAATGAGTTTTCATTGTATTTGTCTTCCCTGTAGATAAACATAACCACATCGGCATCCTGCTCTATGGCTCCGGATTCGCGCAAGTCGGCTAATCTCGGAATTTGAGGCACACGGGCTTCAACCGCGCGGGAAAGTTGAGAAAGCACCAATACCGGCACGTTTAATTCCTTGGCCAGCATTTTTAAGGCTCTGGAGTTTTCTGTTGTCTGCTGGACAGATGACTGGAATTTATTCATCGGTTCCATTAATTGTAAATAGTCTATAACAATCAATGATAATCCCTTGTTAGCCTGGAGCCGCCTTGCCATAGCTCTCATCTGCAAAATATTTACAGAGCCGGCATCATCAATATACAGGGGCGCTTCCGACAAGCTACCCATAGCGTGCTGTATCCTTGAATAGTCGTCTGATGTAAGCCTGCCATTTCTCAGATTCCATAAATTAATGTTTGCCATAGATGCGAGCAAACGGTCGGCCAGCTGGTCTTTTGACATTTCTAAGCTGAAAAGCCCCACCGGCTTGTTTTCAAGAACCGCGACATTTCTGGCGATATCCAGGGCCAGAGACGTCTTGCCCATTGAAGGCCGGGCGGCCAGAATAACTAAGTCTGATTTCTGCAAACCGCCCAGAATTTTATCTAAATCGGTAAAACCGGTCGGAACTCCGCGCATCTTGCCGGCATATTTTGAAAGCTCATCCAGCCTTTCAAATGTATCTGAAAGTATTTCTTTTATAGGCAGGAAGGCCTGAGTTAAAGATCTTTGTCCGATGCTAAAAACTGTTTTTTCCGCCTTATCCAGTAGAACATCAACCTCCTCCGATTCATCAAAAGCCGACAAGCCGATTTCTTCCGAGGCGGAAATCAAGTCTCTTAATATCTTTTTCTGTCTGACAATTTTTGCGTAATTGGAAACGTGGGTGGCAGTCGGCACTGTATTTATCAAAGAGGTCAAATATGCTGAACCTCCGACGCCTTCCAGTCTGTTTTTTTCTTTCAGCCGGGCTGAAACAGAAAGTATATCTATCGGCTCTGACCTCTCATATATTTCGGCCATTGCCTGGTAAATATCCTGGTGAGCTCCTTTGTAAAAATCCTCTGATTTTATGGAATCAACTATTTTTACAATAGCATCTTTGTCCAGCATTAAACACCCGAGCAGGCATTGTTCTGCTTCAGTGTTTTGCGGAGGCAATTTGTCAGGTAATTCTTTCGCCATGTTTGATTTTTAAGTCTACCAAAACTGAAAGAGCGGGGCAAGGTCTTGACATCATTAAATATATGTGATATACTCAAAATATAGGGTGAGAATGGTTTTCGCTCTGAAAAAGGATGTTGGCTTTCAAGGAAAAGGAGTAAAGCCATGATTAGTTCGATTGTTGCGTCGGTTGCTAATGCCCATGTTCACATGTCTTCGGCCCGTCTTCACAATCTTGTTGCCGAAGTCAAAAAGAATGGAGCAGAGGCTGTCGTAAATAATCGTATGTGTAGAGCAGAAGCTCTTCACATAAAGGGCGACGAAGAGTTTGCCCAAGAGTCAGCCAGGGAGGCCGCTTTCGTCCTGGATGTCTATGCCTGAGCATAGAACCAGAATTCCGGCTTTCAAAAAGGCCAACAGAGTTTTTACTGCTGGCCTTTTATATTGCTTTTATATTTTTTTAATCGCAGGGCCGTCTTTGGTATCTTCTACTGTGTATCCCTGTTTTTCTATTTCCTTGCGGGCCTCATCGGCTTTCTGCCATTCTTGTTTCTTGCGGAAATCTTCTCTGTTTTTTATCAACCTTTTAACGCTGGCAGGGATGGTTGTTTTTGCGGTTCTTTTTAAATCGATAATTCCGAAGATATCGTTTATTTCCGCAAAGAAGCTATATATTTCTAGAGCATCCTTTTGAGAGACAGAGTTTTCTTCCAAAAGCTGGTTGGTTTTTTTAATAAAATCAAATAACACCGCAAAGGCTTGCGGAGTATTGAAGTCGTCGCCCAGTTTTTTGTAAAAATCTGTTTTTATTTTTTTTATCTCTCCGCCTATTCTTTTTGAAGATTGGCTTGGTTTTATGGCCTTCAGTTTTCTTAAAAACTCTTCAATCTTTTCTACAGCTGCTTTTACCTCTACCATAACTGATTCAGAATAATCAATCGGAGACCTCCAGAGGTTTTTGAGCACAAAAAATCTCAAATAATTAGCGGGGTATCTTCTTAAAAAGTCGTTTATGATTATAAAATTGCCTAACGACTTGGACATTTTTTGTCCGTTAACCGTTAAGAATCCAACATGCATCCAGTATTTTGCCATCGGTTTTTTTTCTGAAATGGCTTCCATCTGGCTTATCTCAGCTTCATGGTGGGGGAATATGAGATCTCTGGCTGCGCCGTGAATATCGTATTGCGGTCCGAAAAACTTTTCTGTGATAGCAGTATCTTCTATATGCCAGCCCGGCCTGCCTTTGCCAAAAGGAGACGGCCAATAGGGCTTTTCCTCGGAAAATTTCCATAGACAGAAGTCTCCTCTGTTTTTTTTATCCTTGCTGTAATCAATTCTGGAAACAGAATCTTCGGCCTGCAAAGCGGTTCTGCCGGCCAGCTTGCCGTAGTTTTTAAATTTACTGATGTTATAATAAACTCCGTCGCCCTCTATTTCGTAGGCATATTGTTTGTCTTGCAGCCTTTTTATCTGGCTGATTATCTCTTTGATATAGCTGGTTGCCCTGGCATATTTAGCAACACTGTTTATGCCGATGCTTTTCATATCCTTAAGATATTCCTTTTCGAAAGCTGCGGCTAAATCTTTCGGCGGAACTTGTTTTTCCCTGGCCCTGGCTATTATCTTATCGTCCAGGTCAGTAATGTTTTGCAGATAAAAAACATTGAATCCGGCTTTCTTCAGATATTTTACAAAAGCGTCAAAAACAATATAGTTTCTGGCATGGCCCAAATGAGAATAATCGTAAACAGTCGGTCCGCAAACGAAAAGATTAACCCTTTTGCCTTTTATGGGTTTGAATAAATCTTTCCTGCCGGAAAGCGTATTGTAAATTCTTATATCGTGTTTCATTGTTTAATGTGGCTTTTATTTTTTAATTCCATTATTCTAGAAAAAATACTTAAAAAAGAAATCGGTATGGTGAGCCAGAGGCCGTAGATGAAGAGCAGGATAGGGGCCTTTGGCCAGGCGATCAGAATCACGACAAAGACAATTGATATCAAAACCATTTTTGTCTTTCCGAAGATATTTGATTCAAGATAGATCTGTTTTGACTTGTAATATATTGAAGAAATCGCATTGAGTATTTCCGTTAATAGCAATGCCAGCAGCAGCCATTTATGCGCTCCGAACAGGCTATAAACAGCGATGGGGATTATCAGTATCCTGTCAGCAGTGGAATCAAGCATGGCTCCGAACTCGGTTACCTTATTTAATCCTCGGGCAACAGAGCCGTCAAATAGATCTGTCAGAGCGCCTACGCAGAACAGGGAAATTATTAAAAGCTTGTTTTCTATATTAAAAAAGAATAAAAGGACAAACAACAATATGCCTATAACCACCCGCAGATAGCTTATATGGTTAGGCGTAATTTTACGTGGCCAATACGGTTTAATAAAAAGGAATAAGAGTTCGTCTCTGTATGAGTCGATTTTTTCTAAGAAATATTCTAAGCCCCCTAAAAAGCCTTTCATAATGTTTAATCATTTTAACTCAACTTTCAAAAAAAGTAAATTCGTGCTAACTTAAAATAATTATGAAAATTATTGATGTTATTTTCGCTTTAATCTGCGGCCGGGTAGTGGCCTGGATCGCCGCAGATTTCCTTAAGGGCTACGGAATTGAAATAACCGGCTTTTACAGTTTTCTTTTATATTACATCTTTCCGCTGTTTTCATTGCTTTGCCTTTGGCTGGCTTTTTTAATCGGAAAGAAGTTTCTGTTTGTATATCAGGCGGCCAAGCACCTTTTAATCGGCGCCCTGGCCGCAGTGGTGGATATAAAGATATTTCAGCTTTCCGCCTGGCTTTTTTCTTTGGTTATAATAATCAGTCCGCTGGTATCTAAAACAATTTCTTTTTTAATCGCTACTCTGGTAAAATTCTGGGGGAACAAGCACTGGGCATTTGAAAAACATGAAAAAGAAGGTATAAAAGAGATGGCTCAGTTTTTTATCGTCACCCTGGTCGGACTGGGGCTGGATTTAATCGCCTTTTATTATTTCGTAAAGATAATGGGCCCGCAGTTCCAGATGCCGGTTGATGTATGGACGGAATTAAGCATTATCATGGCTGCTGCAGCCGCTTTCTTATGGAATTTTCTGGGCTACAAGTTTATAGTATTTAAAAAGTAGATATGAGCAATAATTTAGTATTGTATCGTAAATACCGGCCGCAGAGCTTCGGCGAGATTGTCGGGCAGGAGCATGTGGTACAGACATTAACCAACTCAATAAAAGGAAATAGCATTTCTCATGCTTATTTATTTTCCGGACCGCGCGGTTCTGGTAAAACAACTATTGCCAGGATTTTTGCCAAAGCCGTCAACTGCGAAAATCCGGATGGATTTGAGCCCTGCAACAAGTGCTCTTCCTGTTTGGAAATTACAGCCGGCAAGTCAATGGATTTAGTTGAAGTTGATGCCGCCTCCCACACCGGAGTTGATGACATACGGGAATTAATTGAAGGAATAAAGTTTTCTCCGGTAAAAGCCAGATACAAAATATTCATTATCGATGAATGCCACCAGCTTAGCAAATCAGCAGCTAATGCTTTATTAAAAACTCTGGAAGAGCCGCCGGCTCACGCAGTGTTTCTGCTGGCAACCACCGAGGCGCATAAAATGATCGCCACCATAGTTTCCCGATGCCAGAGGTTTGATTTCAGGCGCCTGCAGATTCCCGAGATTATTAAAAAGCTTGAGTTCATTTCCAAAAAAGAAAATGTAAAGTTCGACCAATCAGCCCTTTCGCTTATCGCCATTAATTCCAGAGGGTCTTTCCGCGATGCTGAATCTCTTCTGGACCAATGCATGAGTTTTTCGGGCAGCAAAGGAGAAATTAAAACTGAGGATATCAAAAACCTGCTGGGGATTGTCGAGGTGGGTCAGATAGCCCAGTTTGTGGACTTCCTGCTTTTGAAAAACACTAAAGAGGCAATTGTATCATTGAATACGATGGCAGACAACGGCGTTGATTTGCAGGAATTCGCCAAAACCCTTGTTTTTTATCTGCGCCAATCATTGCTTTTAAAGATAAATCCAGCTTTTCTTAATTTGCAGAATTCAGGATTATCTTTGCCGGAATTGGACAGGATGAAAGCGCAAACAGCCAGTTTGGCGCAGAAAGATATCCAAAATATCCTCGAGCTTTTTATAGAAGCGGAAAACAAAATGAAATACTCGGCCGTAAGCCAGCTGCCACTGGAACTGGCGGTGGTCAACATTACGTATCAGGAGTCATAATTTTATCCACAGGGTTGCGGTCTTGACATTGTGCTATAATAGAAAAATACAAGTAATAATATATATATATTATGGCAGATCAACAAATAGTGGATTATATAAAAAAAGCTAAGCAGGCCGGACAGTCAGATGAGCAGACTAAAAGCTTGTTGCTTAAAAACGGCTGGTCTGAGACAGAGATCAATTCGGCATTCATAACCATTACTCCGGACATGTCCTCGAAGCCCTATACCCCTCCACAGCAGCCTCAGGTTCAGCAACAGCCTCAAGCCCAGCCAAAGCCGCAGTATAAACCCCAGGAAGTTAAAGTCAGCCCGCAAAGCAGTATGCCCAGGGAGAGAAAGGCCGGACATCCTCTATTAAAGTTTCTTATATTCCTAATCCTTCTATCAGCTGTTCTCGGCGGGGCAGGATATTATGTGGCAACACAAACAGATTTATTAAATGGCTTGTTCAGTATTTTTTCATTTTCAACACAAATTCCGGCAGGCCCAGTTGTTGAGAATAATATAATAGAAGAAGAGCCTCTGGTGTTAAGCTTAGAAAATGTGAAAATAGCCACTATCCCGGAAGGTTACGATGCGAGCAAGGTTACTATTGTCGGATTCAGCGACATGGGGAGCAACGCAATCTATTGCGCGCAGACGAAAGTCGGCAATAAGATATCCTGCTTTGTTAATGACGAGGAGATGGAAAGCCCATACAACTACAAGCCATATTGGGTTGAAGTAAGCCCGGACGGGCAAAGAGTAATTTTCCTTTACACAGATCCGGTTAAAAAGGAATCATTTACTTTGGAAAATGGAGAGGAGGGGACAAGGTACAACGGAACCATAACTATGCCGAAATACAGCGCCGACAGCAAGAGTTTTATGTATATAGTGGTGGGTAAAGACGGAAAAAGCTTTGTTGTCTTGAACGGCCAAGCCGGCACGCCGCATGATAAGATATACGGCTTCCCCTCGCTGAGCAGCGACAACAGGTATATTCTTTATGGCGCCAGAGACGGACAGGACCTATTATGGGCAGCAGACGAAATAGAATAGTTATTATCACCGCAATCTCGATAGCCGCTGCTATAACAGCGGCTATTTGTTTTCTATTTTTATTCGACAGAACCTCGGAATCCGAATATTCATATCCGCCTAAAAAAGAAAAGAGTTTTGTCCAGATTTTGTTTGTCGGTGATTTGATGTTCGACCGCGGTATAAGGTATTATGCTGAAAAAGGGGGAGGCAACAATTTTATCTTTGAAAAGATATCAAGCCTACTTTTGGATAATGATCTGGCAATAATTAATCTGGAAGGACCGATTACAGATGAAAAATCAATAAGCTCAGGCACCAAGGCCGGAAGCGCTAACAACTACTTTTTTACTTTTGACCCGAGTCTGGCCAAGACTCTTTTCAATCAGAACATCCGGCTGGTTGGCTTAGGCAATAACCATATATTGAACTTCGGCAGCAAAGGTTTGGCTTCCACTGAAAAATATCTGGATGCGGCAAATGTAAGCTATTTCGGCGCTCCGGGAGGCGGAAGAAGCATAGTAAAAGAGATAGACGGAGTAAAAATTGCCTTTGTGGGTTATAACGAATTTGCCGGCAGTGATATTGCGGCAGAACAAAAATCAGCCGTTGAGGAGATTAAAAAACAGAACCTGGCAGATGTTGTGATAGTTTTTTGCCACTGGGGCGCCGAATATGTAAAGAATCCAAGCAAAAATATAAAGGACTTAGCGCGTCAGTTTATTGACGCAGGTGCTGATTTAATAATCGGCTCGCATCCGCACGTGATACAGCCTATGGAGGAATACAAAGATAAAAGAATATACTATTCCTTGGGCAACTTTATCTTTGACCAGCATTTTAATGAAGACGTCAGGCAGGGGATGGGAGTGATAGTCAAAATTAGCAAAAATACTAAGCAGCTTGAATTTGAAAAAAAAATCTTCTATCTGGATGACAACGGCCAGACAATTGAAAAAACTGCGGAAAAATGATATAAATATACAAAGTGTCTGTTGTAATATTAGAACTACGATAGTATAATTAAGTAATATATAATCGTAGTTCAAATGATATCAAAAATTGAGGAAAAAAATAAAGCAATAGAATTGAGAAAACAAGGGCTGTCTTATAGAGAAATTTTAGAACAAATTCCGGTTGCTAAATCAAGTTTGTCTTTATGGCTAAAAGATGTTAAATTAGCTAAGGAGCAAAAACAAAGATTAACCGATAAAAAAATAGCTGGGATGAAGAGAGGGTGGGTAGCGCGTCACAAAAACCGCATTTTGCTAACGGAGAGAATAAAAGAAGAGGCGGA
The DNA here is from genome assembly GCA_964453095.1 of uncultured Candidatus Saccharibacteria bacterium. Lineage (GTDB taxonomy): Bacteria > Patescibacteriota > Minisyncoccia > Minisyncoccales > Staskawiczbacteraceae > XYD1-FULL-39-28. Next base: position 31,344 of record CAYVRE010000001.1, on the reverse strand, counting down.
AGGTGAAATTGGGACGATAATAGAAAGAGACCTTTGGTTAATCGGAACAGCGCTATATTGGGGTGAAGGAAGCAAAGAAAAAGAAAGTCGACCTGGAATTGGCGTTAAGTTTTCTAATTCAGACCCGAGAATGATCAAAATTTTTCTGAAATGGTTGTTTGATATAGTTCACGAAAAAAGAGAAAAAATTTACTTTGAAATTTATATCCACGAAAATTGTAAAAATAGATTGAGCCAAGTTGTAAATTATTGGTCTAATTGCACGGGTTTTTCTAAAAATAATTTTACACATATTTATTTCAAGAAAAACAAAATAAACACAAAAAGGAAAAACGTTGGAGAAAATTATTACGGATTATTAAGAGTCGGTGTGAAAAGCAGCTCAACTTTACAAAGAAAAATTGAGGGATGGATTAGTGGGATACATAAATATTGCGGGATCGTCTAATGGTAGGACGATTGGTTTTGGTCCAATTAATCTAGGTTCGAATCCTAGTCCCGCAGCAAACTAGTGTAAAAATGGCGATAATATTAACTGACGAAAATTTCGATAAAGAAGTTGCAAGCACAGAAAAACTGGTGCTTGTTGATTTTTTTGCCACCTGGTGCGAACCCTGTTCTGTTTTAGGGCCTATCTTAGAAAAGGTGGCGGAGGATTTGAAAGAAAAGATTGTCTTAATGAAAGCTGACCTAGATAGCGCGCCGAAAACCGCGGGGAAATTCGGCGTTGAAAAGATTCCGACCGTGGTGCTGTTTAAAAACAGCCAGCCGATTTCAGGATTTGTCGGCTTAGCTTCGGAAGCTTCAATCAAGGAATGGATAGAAAAGGTATCAGCCGGGCCGGATATCAACGGTATGATGGAAAGATACGATAATTATGCAAAATCAAACGGATTCCGCCTGAATCCTGATAAAAAAACAGTTGAAAGAGTTATTAACGGCCTTCTATTAAACGAGAAAAAGTATGGCAAAAAGTATTGTCCCTGCAGAAGGGTTTCAGGAAACGGGGAAGAAGATACCAAAAAGATATGCCCTTGCGCCTTTCATAAAGAAGAGATCGAGAAAGACGGACATTGTTTGTGCAATCTATTTGTGAAATAGCAGAAACCGCCGTATTGACCGGCGGTTTTTAGTTGGATGGCTTGACATTAAAAGGGGAGCGAGTAGTGTGAAGGGTGAATATTAATAAATAATATATAAAAACATGAAAAAAATCATATTTCTAGCCCTTTCTATTATACTGTTGTTTTCAGGAACAATTGTCTCAGCGGCTCAGGCGCCTACCGCCAATGCAGGGCCTGATTTGTATGTGAATTCAGGTCAGACTATCGTTTTGCAGGGCTCGGGTTACGACGCTGACGGAGGCGCCTTAACCTATTACTGGAATTGCAGCGGAGGAACCTTGTCCAGCTATAACATTGCCCAGCCGACCTATACCGCGCCCTCTGGTTCCAGCAGCCAGAATTCATACGATTGCTCGCTTACTGTGACAGATAACACCAGCTTGTCCAGTTCAGACAGCATGGTTGTCTATGTAAACTATAATCAAATAGGAGTAGGGGGCGCCAGCGTACAGACTAACTCAGCCACCAATATCTCAAATTATCAGGCAACCTTAAATGGCTATCTGGCAGTGCCGTATATAACCGGGACTAATTATGTTTGGTTCCAGTATGGGACAACCACCAGTTATGGCAGTGAAACAACTCATCAGAATCAAAACTCGGGCGGATCTTTTAGCCAGAATATAGCAAATCTGTCAGCCAATACAACTTATCACTTCAGGGTAGTTGCGCAGCTGGTCAGTAATACTGTTTATGGCCAGGATATGACTTTCTATACTTCCAACTCCGGCTCTGGAAGCGGAGTTCTCACAGTCACCAAGAAGGTTATAAACCTTACATCCGGCAACTTAAACTGGTCAACCTCAGTTAATGCCAAGCCATTGGATATGCTGACTTTTGCCATAACTTTGCAAGCTAACGGCAATCAGGATATCCATAATGTATATATTCGCGATATACTGCCGGCCAATCTTATCTACAAGGATAACTTGATGTTGAATACCACCCTTAATTACAGCGGAGACCCTGTGTTCGGAATTAACATCGGAACAGTTTCAGCCGGCAATGTAGCAGTGCTATCTTATCAGGCACAGGTGGCCAATTATAATAATCTTCCTTATGGAACATCTGTTTTGACCAATAGCGCCACGATAACCAGCACCGAAGCCGGATCTCAGACAAGCAGCGCCGCGGTCTTTGTCAATAATTCCTTGGTTTACGGAGCAACCAACATATCAACAGGCCTAACTAACAACTTCCTGACCGAATCATTCTTTCTGCCCATATTGCTGATCGTTCTTATGTCGTGGCTATACTTTTCAGGCCGGGCATACAAGTTTGCTTATTGGCTCAAATCACGCATTTAATATTTTATACAAAAAAGGGCGGGCGCCGCTCTTTTTTGTTGTTTTAATTTCTGATAAGATATATCAATATGGCGCTGAATTTATCAAAATTAAACGATGAGCAAAAGGAGGCGGTGCTTCATAATAAGGGGCCGCTTTTAATTGTGGCGGGCGCCGGAACCGGCAAGACAACAGTAATTACCCAGAGGATAGTTAATCTGATTGAAAAAAAGCTTGCTCTGCCGGAAGAAATTTTGGCCGTTACCTTTACTGAAAAGGCAGCTTCGGAAATGGAGGAAAGGGTAGATAGGTTGTTGGAATACGGATACATGGATTTATGGATTTCAACCTTTCATTCTTTTTGCGAAAGGGTCTTGCGGGACAATGCGCTGGATATCGGGTTACCTAATGATTTTAAGATTTTAGACCAGACGTCTGGCTGGCTTCTGGCCCGCCAGAATCTCAATAGGTTTAATTTGAAATATTACAAAGCACTGGGCAATCCGACCAAATTTATTCAGGCATTGATTTCACATTTCTCGCACTGCAAAGACCAGGAGGTTTACCCCGAGAATTATTTGGAATACGCCGACGGTTTAAAAACCAGGGATGACGGGCCGGAAGATGCTGAAACAGAAAGGATTATGGAAGTTGCCAATGCCTACCACGCTTATCAGCAGATTTTGCTGGAAAACAGCTGTTTGGATTTCGGCGATTTGATAAATTACTGCCTGAAGCTGTTCAAAAAGAGGCCTTTGATTTTAGAAAAGTATAGGAAAAAGTTCAAATACATTTTAGTTGATGAATTTCAGGATACCAACTGGTCGCAGTACGAGCTGATTAAAATACTGGCAGCGCCTGGAAACAATCTGGCTGTCTGCGCTGACGATGACCAGGCCATTTACCGCTGGAGGGGAGCTTCTTTCTCCAATATCGTGCAGTTTTCGAATGATTTTCCCAAAGCCAAGCCGGTGTCTTTGATAAAAAACTACAGATCGGGCCAGAATATCCTGGACCAGTCGTATGAGTTTATAAAACAAAATGACCCTGACCGTTTGGAATTCGTAAGCAAAATAGATAAGAAGCTTATCTCAGCCGGCAAGGATAAGGGGATTATAGAGCACATGCATGCCAGAACATTAGACCAGGAAGTCGGCCAGACCCTGAAAAAGATTTTGGAGATATTGAAGCGCGACAACGATGCAAGCTACAATGATTTTGCGATTTTAGTCAGGGCCAATGATTCGGCTATTCCTTTTATCAAGGCGCTGGAAAGGGCTAATCTGCCTTATCAATTTCTGGCTTCAAGAGGGCTCTACTCCAAGCCGGTGATTCTGGATGCAATCTCGTATTTCAAGCTTTTGGACAATTACCACGAAGGCACAGCGGTTTACAGGATATTGAATCTTCCTTTCTTGGAGATTCCGGACACAGACATCGCGGCCATTACCCAATACAGCCGCAGAAGAACAAAATCTCTTTTCGACGCGCTAAATGAGTTGCCGATAATTCCAGGGCTTTCTGATAAAACCCGGGAAAGAGTCGCCTTTGTATTGAGTCTGATAAAAAAACACAGCCAGCAGGCCAGGGAAAAAAGCGTCGCGGAGATTTTAGTGGCCTTTCTGGAAGATTCCGGATACCTGAAACATTTGATAAACAAAAATGAAACAGAGAAGATAGACCAGCTGAATCAGTTTTACAAAAAAGTCAAAACCTTTGAGGAAGCGGCTGTCGAGCCGGCCCTGAAAAACTTTATGGAAGAGATGAACTTGGAATTGGAATCCGGGGAAGAGGGCAAGCTGGAGTTTGATCCGGAACAGGGGCCTGACATGATAAAGGTTATGACAATACACGGCGCCAAGGGCCTGGAATTCAAATATGTTTTTATAGCCAATATGGTTGACAAAAGATTTCCGACTATTGAAAGAAAGGATCCCATAGAGCTGCCCGATGCTTTGATAAAGGATATAAAGCCCAAGGGAGATATACATTTACAGGAGGAAAGGCGGCTTTGCTATGTGGCAATGACCAGAGCCAAAAAAGAGCTGTATTTCACCTCAGCTGACGACTACGGCGGCCAGAGAAATAAAAAGCTATCCAGATTCTTGTCGGAAATGAACTATCGCGCGGAAGATGGGGGAGCGCTAAGCGAAAAAAACGGACTGCTGGCTGAAAAGCTGAAGCCGGCTGAAAGATTAAAAAAGAAAATAGAACCGCAATATCTGCCCGAACATTTTTCCTATTCACAATTAGCTGCTTTTGAGAAATGCCCGTTGCAATATAAGTTTGGATTTATTCTGAAGGTGTCGACTAGGGGCAAAGCTGTTTTTTCTTTTGGAAAGACAATGCACAATACCTTGCATGACTTTCTAAAGCTTATGAACGAAGATAAAAAACCTGAGCAAGAAAATCTGTTCGGCGAGAAGCCAATTAAAAAAACTAATAAAAGAGACAAAGGTTTTGTTCAGCTGGAAAAATTATACGAAAAGAATTGGATCGATGAATGGTATGCCGATCAGAATCAAAAAGACGATTATTACAAGCTGGGCAAAGAGATAATAAAGGAGTTTTACAAGAAATTTGAAAAAGAACCGCCCAGGATATTGAAGGTCAATAACCAGGTGGCTCTGGAAATGCCCTTTAATCTGAAAATAGGGGAGCATACATTATACGGCGTAATAGATAGAATTGATGAGGGAAAAGATGGAGTTGTTATTATCGATTACAAGACAGGCCGGTCAAAAGATAAGCTGGATTTTGAAGCCAAAGAACAGCTTCTGATTTATCAGATAGCAGCCGAGGAGGTTCTGCACTTGAAACCCAAGCAGCTGGCTTACTACTATTTAGAGGATGGCAAGCTGGCTTCATTCTTGGGCTCGGAAAAAGACATTGCTGCGCAAAAAGCCAAGATAACAGATGAGATTGAAAAGATAAGAAACAGCCAGTTTGATCCGACGCCCGGATGGCAATGTCAGTACTGCGATTTCAAAGATATCTGCGATTATGCGCAGAAATGATTTTGCAATTTTTTATTCTTGTGATATATTCAAATATATTCCAAAAATTATTAAGCAAATTCAAAAAATATGAGCAAAACGATTTTAATAATTATCGCAGTAATAATATTAATAGCGGCAATCATAGGAGTATATTTTTTTCTGCAAAGGGGAGATGATAGTGCAAGCCAGCAGGAAAGCACAATTCCTGCAGAAGAAAATAATTCTTACGAAATACAAGGTATGAAAATTGAAATATTAAAAGAGGGGACAGGCGAGGGCGCTAAAGCCGGCGATGACATAGTGGTGGATTATGTCGGAACCTTAACCGATGGCGCAAAATTCGATTCTTCGATCGATAGAAATCAGCCGTTTCCATACACCTTGGGACAGAATATGGTTATACAGGGATGGGAAATCGGGCTTCTGGGAATGAAGGTGGGGGAAAAGAGAAGACTTACAATTCCGCCGGAATTAGGCTATGGCGAGCAGGGCCGGCCTCCTATAATCCCTTCTAACGCAACTCTTATCTTTGAGATAGATATGCTTAGCATTAAAGTGCAGGGCAAATAGAATAATAAAAAACAAAGAAGTCGCCAACAGGCGGCTTTTTTGATAAAATGAAGTATATGAAAACCTATTTAATTTTAATTATTCCCGCGCTTGTCATTATCTCCGCACTGGCCGGTTATTTTTTGTATTATAACCAAGAGCAGGAAATAACTGCTTGTACTATGGAAGCTAAGCTTTGTTCTGACGGTTCGTATGTCGGACGCACCGGACCGAACTGCGAATTTTCTGATTGTCCGGCCGTAGAGCTGTCGGGTATAAAGGGCATAGCTATGTTGGGCCCGATGTGCCCCGTGATGAAAGACCCGCCGGAAGAAGGCTGCGATGACAGGCCATATAAAACAGACCTTGTTGCAACTTCACCTGACGGAACGCAAATCTTCCGGCAATTCAGTTCAGGAGACGACGGAAAATTCAGTGTAGAGTTGGAGCCCGGAGAATACGCAATTAGCTCGGCAGACACAGCCGGCATATTTTCTCATTGTTCCAGGCAGGGCGCCATAAAAGTGGAAAAAAACAAATACACCGAAGTTATAATCAGCTGCGACACCGGGATAAGGTAAAAGCCAAGGGTTGCAAAACTTTATTAAAAGTAATATTATAGATATTAGTTTATTGGGGCCGTAAGCTGATATAGGACAGCACCCCTGCGAAAGCAGGGTGGAATATGTAGGTTCGAATCCTATCGGCTCCACTCCGCTCGTTGAAAATTGTATTTTTTGTTTTCAAAAGGAAAGGATTGTCCTATGAAAAAAGACATCGGAGAATTAATGATGGCGAGGGGATTAGCTCTTCTCAGCGAGACAAAGGATATAAACATCCGCTGCCTGATAAAGGGCGGGGAAGCGTACATCTTTTTCTACAACGATGCGGGCGCCGGAGAAGCCATAAAATCCGCCGGCCGTTTTGCCTCGCACCCTGAGCTCGGCTTCAATTGGTCCGATGTCGATGAGCTGCGCGAAAGAATAATAGTGGGTGAACCCATCCCGTCGAACTGTTTTAGGCTTACTTAACACAGGAGGTGTGCCATGAAAGAGCCGTCCGATATGAGCGACAAAGAGCTGTTGAATGAGCTGGCCGTCCATATTGATGATCAGTTTTCTCTTCTGCGCATCAGAGCGCAGATTACCAGCAGGATTATGCAGAATCGCGTGCTAACCGCGACCGATGTGAAAATACTTGATGATATTATCGCCTTGGCAAGGAAGATGCAGGACCAAGACTTCGATCTGATCAGCCGATCAGGGCGCGTAAGGCGGTCTGAAGAAGAATACTCTGAACTCAGAGGGAAAATACTAGCTCGCATGAGCATGCAAAAACAGTCTTGCTAATGCGCCTCCTCATAGGCGGCGCAGGACCTGGAGAAATCCCGGTCTTTTTTTATTTCACTGCAGACCCCTTGATTTTTTGATTTTTTCTGCTATAATACGGATATGAATATGGACGAAATTGAGGAATTAAAAGCCAAATGCGAGGAGTATTTAAACGGCTGGAAAAGAGAGCGGGCTGATTTTTTAAACTACAAAAAAGAGGAAATGGAGAAAATCGGACAGATGGTAAAATACGCCAACGAGGAGCTAATCCTGAAAATCCTCCCTATTTTAGACAACTTTGACCTGGCGGAAAAACATATTGCCGACGAAGGAATATCGCAAATAAAAAAACAGTTCTGCGATCTGCTGGCAAAAGAGGGGATTGAGCAAATGAAAACACTTTATGAAAAGTTTGACCCGAACTATATGGAAGTTGTAGAAGAAGTCTCCGCTCGCGATGCTTCCGGCGAGGGTGAGGACTGGCAGGCTGAAGAGTCCGGGATTGTCGTAGAGGTGGTCCAAACAGGATACACAATGCACGGAAAACTTCTCCGTCCCGCAAAAGTGAAAATATCAAAATAAATAATTTAAATATATAAAAATATGAGTAAGATATTAGGAATAGATTTAGGAACAACATTCTCGGCCATGGCCGTGGTAGAAAGCGGAGAGGCCAAGATTGTTGAAAACAAAGAAGGAGCCAGGACAACTCCGTCCATCGTGGCTATGTCAAAGGGCAATGAAAGAGTTGTCGGTGTTTTAGCCAAGAGGCAGGCGGTTACCAACCCCGAGAACACTATTTTTTCCGTAAAGCGCTTGATCGGCAGAAAGTTCAACGACCCTGAAGTGCAAAGAGATAAAAAGCTCATGCCTTATTCCATGAAAGAATCAGCTGACGGCGGAGTGGAGGTTAAAATGGGGGATAAGTGGCTTAACCCGGCTGAGATATCAGCTATGATTTTACAGAAACTGAAAGCTGACGCAGAAGCTAAATTAGGGGAAACCATCACAGATGCAATTATTACCTGCCCGGCATATTTTGACGATTCGCAGAGAAAAGCCACTAAGATTGCAGGTGAAATAGCCGGTTTCAATGTAAAAAGAGTTATCAATGAGCCGACAGCCGCTGCTTTGGCTTACGGATTGAACAAAAAGAAAGATGAAAAGATTGTGGTTTATGACTTCGGCGGAGGAACCTTTGATATTTCCATCTTAGATGTCGGCGCTGACACAGTTGAAGTAAAAGCTACCGGCGGAGACACGCATCTGGGAGGAGATGATTTTGACCAGAGAGTTATGGATTGGATAGTCAAAGAATTTAAAAAAGACAACGGAGTTGATTTGCAGAAAGACAACCTGGCTTTGCAGAGGATAAAGGAAGCAGCTGAAAAAGCCAAAATTGAGCTGTCTTCAAGCTTGGAAACGGAAATCAACCTTCCCTTTATTACCTCCGATGCTTCAGGGCCGAAACACTTGCTGTATAAGCTGAAAAGGGCTGAATTTGAAAACATGGTCCAAGACTATATCGACAGATCAATCGATTTGATAAAGAAAACAATGAAAGAAGCCGGATTGGAGCCGAAAGACATAAATGAAGTTGTTTTAGTCGGAGGACAAACCAGAATGCCGAGGATGCAGGAAGAGGTTAAAAAGTATTTCGGCAAAGAGCCTAATAAAGAAGTAAATCCCGACGAGGTTGTTGCCATCGGAGCTGCAGTGCAGGGCGGAATAATGCAGGGAGAAGTGAGAGATGTATTGCTGCTGGATGTAACGCCTCTTTCGCTGGGCATTGAAACATTGGGCGGAGTTAGCACGGTTTTGATTTCTAAAAATACAACCGTGCCGACTGCCAAGACGCAGGTATTTTCTACGGCGGCTGACAGCCAGACATCTGTTGAAATACACGTTTTGCAGGGTGAAAGGCCAATGGCAGCGGATAATAAGACGCTGGGCAGGTTTATCCTGGACGGCATTCCGCCGGCTCCCAGAGGCCTTCCCCAGGTTGAAGTATCTTTTGATATCGATGCCAATGGCATATTGAATGTCTCAGCCAAAGACAAAGCAACTAACAAATCCCAGTCGATAAGGATTGAGGCGTCTTCCGGTATTTCCAAGGAAGAAATCGAAAGAATGAAAAAAGATGCCGAAGCCCATGCCTCTGAAGACAAAAAAAAGCAGGAAGCCATTGAAACCAAAAATCTGGCAGACACTTTAATTTACACCTGCGAAAAAACTATTAAAGATGCAGGAGACAAGATAAAGCCCGAGGACAAAAAAGAAATAGAAGATAAAATAGAAATATTGAAGAAAGCTAAAGAAAGTGATAATATGGAGGAAATTAAGAATAAAACGCAGGACCTATCTTCTTCAATACAAAGAGTCGGCGCGGAAATGTATAAAAGCAATCCGCCAACCGGAGAAACGCAGGACAAGCCAAAAGACGAAGATCATAACACTGAAGAAGGAAATTACAAAGAAAAACAATAATGGACTATTACGAAGTCCTTGGCGTATCGCGCGGCGCTACGCAAGAGGAAATAAAAAAGGCCTTTCATAAGCTGGCCCATAAGCACCACCCTGATAAGGGCGGAGATGAAAAGAAGTTTAAGGAGATAAATGAAGCCTACCAGGTGCTTTCAGACCAACAGAAGCGCAGCCAATACGACCAGTTTGGCAGGGTTTTTGATCAGGGTACGCCGGGAGGCAACCAGGGATTTGATTTTAACTGGGCCTGGTCAAACAGGGGGGCACCCTCTGGGTCCGGACAGGATTTTGAATTTGACATGGGGGATTTGAGCGAGATATTTGGAGATATATTCGGAGGCGGACGCAGAACATCCAGAAAAGATTCCAGAAAAGGTAAGGACATACAAGTTGACATAGAAATACCTCTTGAAAAAACTTTAAAGGAATTAGTTGAAAAGATCACTTTGTCAAAACAGATTTTCTGCCACCGATGCCAAGGCAACGGAGCTGAGCCGGGAACTAAATTAAAAGAGTGTTTTTCCTGCAGAGGCACAGGACAGGTGCAACAGGTAAAAAAAACATTTCTGGGTTCTTATACAACAATCTCCACTTGTCCTGAGTGCAAAGGAGAGGGAACAATTCCGGAAAAGCCATGTAATGTCTGCAAAGGCGAAGGCAGAACAAAAGGCCAGGAAACAATTGAAATACGCATTCCGGCCGGTGTGGATACCAACCAGGTGATAAAAATAGAAGGGAAAGGCGAGGCCGGAAAAAAGCAGGGCAAAGCAGGAAATCTTTATGTCAGAATCCTGGTTAAAAAACATCCTGTATTTGAAAGAAGGGGAGACGATCTCTTTGCAGAAGCCCAGATAGGTTTTCCCCAGGCAGTTTTAGGAGATGAAATTGAAATAGAAACATTGGAAAAAACAAAGATCCTGCTGGATATACCGGCAGGCACGGAGTCAGGAAAGGTTTTCAGGGTTTCCGGAAAAGGCATTCCGCATTTCGGAGGATACGGAAAAGGAAATATGTATGTTGAACTGAAGATAAAAACACCCAAGAAATTATCAAGAAAGCAAAAAGAATTACTTGAAAAATTACGCGAAGAGGGGATTTAATCCCTCCACGCCCTCGTAGCTCAATTGGTAGAGCAGTTCCCTTTTAAGGAATTGGTTTCGAGTTCGAGTCTCGACGAGGGCACAGGTTTTTAGCACATAAAACTATCTTTTTTGAAAGGAGATTGCCATGGCGAGACGCTTTTTGGGCCTGGTGATCTTCCTTCGCCACGGCCAGACCGACTACACCGATGTTTTCCCTGATTTGACCGAAGAGGGAATAAAAACTATTGAGGCCAGCGCTGAACTGATAAGGCCCTTTGTGGAAAATCACCAAAACGTGATGATAATTGCCTCTCCGATGGCAAGGGCTCAGGGGTCTGCTGCTGTTATTGCAAAAGCACTGGGGCATAAAGAGAAAACCAGAATAGAGCCGAATATCCAGGCGGCAATGGTTAAAGATCGAATGCGGGCAAAAGCGATTTTCTACGAGCACGTGAATAACGGCGGGATGAGGGCTTTGTCTGTTGCCTACGGCACAGACCCCAGATACGAAGACGGCGAGGTAATTGAGCCCAGGTCGGAAGTGCGCAAGCGTTTTTTGGGATATTTTTCCAAGCTCGTCAGGCGCCTGTTTATCAGCCCCAATCTGCCTTTGTGCCTGATACATGTTTCGCACTACGAAACCATTTACCATGTCGTAGAGTCGCTGTTCAAACTGAACTACCAAAGAGACGAGCCATTGGGCCACGGTGAAATCATAGTGGTTTCCATCTATGATATCGGCATCGAGTGCGTCGTTGAGCTCGAGGTGACTTTCAGAGGAAAAACATTACACAGAATATTCTTTGACTACCAAGACAAAGAAATAAGATAGCAGGCCTTCGCCCATTGGTTGAAGGCTTTTTGTTTGTAAAAATGATATGATATACTGTCAGTAATAAAAATATGATTAACAAAGGCATTGCTACATTTACATTGGATTACGGGAAATGCCCCAAGTGGCTTTTTGATAGAATGGTTCTATTATCCAAAAGAATGATTTATGCCATTGTGGAGGAAGAGGGGGCTGACGAGTTTGTAAAAAGGATTTCCGACCCTGTCTGGTTCCAATCATTGGGAACCGTTCTGGCTTTTGATTGGAATGCCTCGGGTTTGACAACCATTCTCACCGCAGCGCTGAAGGAAGCTATCCGAGGCTCTGAAAGAGACCTGGGCATTTTCATCTGCGGAGGCAAAGGAAAAACTTCCCGTAAAACGCCCGATGAGATTTTATCCTGGGCCGAGAGAATGGCTTTGCCTGAGAAAACCGCCTATGCTTTGGTGTATAATTCTAAAATGGCTGCCAAAGTTGACAGCTCGCTGATACAAGATGATTTCCAGATTTATCACCACAGTTTTTTCTTTACCAAAAGCGGAGCCTGGACAGTTGTCCAACAGGGAATGAATGCGCAGGCGCAATCAGCCCGCAGATATCACTGGTATTCGCAGGATATCAAGGATTTAATACAGGAACCGCACTCCGGCATCACTAGCGATTTGAAAGTTGAGCGTGTCTTAAATATGACTGCCGATAAAAGCCGGGGGAATAGGGGATTGAGCACTGAATTGGTTTCTCAAAGTTTTAATACTCTGATGAAAGATATAACTTTACTGAGGAAATACTACACGCCCCTGTCTCAGGCAATACAATTAGCAAAAGGAAAACAGCAGCTGACTTTGTTAAACCTGGAGAACAAAGAGTTCCGCTGGCATCCGGTGGTGACAGAGGACTTTTCCAAAAGCAAATACTTAGAAAAGATCCTCTGGCGCGTATGCGACCAGAAACCCGGCAATTATGAAAAACTGCTGGCGACAGAGGGGGTGGGTCCAAAAACAATAAGGGCACTGGCTCTGGTGGCAGAGGTGATATACGGCGCCAAGCCTTCCTACGAGGACCCTGCGCGCTATTCCTTTGCCCACGGAGGCAAAGATGCTACGCCATACCCTGTGGATAGACCCACTTATGACCAAACTATTGAAAAACTTAGAGGGTTCATCAATCATTGACATTGGTCTCTTCACGTGCTATAATACTTTTATTGTTGAATAGTTTCAACGACCCGGGCACGAGGTACTTTCGTGCCATAGCACCTAAAAATCGGAGGTAGCGTTATGGCAAGAGTTAAAGTGGTTGTATTCAGTGCAACCAAAAGAGCGTTGGCCATCCTCGCTTGGGGAGGCCTGCTCTTCTGGCTGGCGTTGTTTGGCAGTTTGTTTCTGCCAAGGTTTTAGCGCCGATAGCCGGCTCTCCCTTCGCCGCAAAGCTCAACATAGACCCGTTGAGCTTTTGTATTGAAAATTTTCTGAAAAGCAGTAAGATATATATACTGGGGCCCATAGTAAATCGGCATTACGGATCCATGGCATGGATCAGGGCCGGGTTCGATTCCCGGTGGGTCCACCAGAACATGTTGACAGTTTCATATATACGTATATACTGAGAATAACGTAGATTCAGCACATTACATCATGGAGGAAAATATGTACACGATATCCGCTATCGGGCTTATTGCGCTCCTGGCTTTGTGCCTGATAATCCTGCTTCAATCAACAGGAAAAATCAGGCGGAGCATAGCCGCATTTGAGATTACAGCCAGCTCTGGTAACAAGCCGACCACTGTTGCAAAGCAGAGAATACGGCGGTGCCAGGCGAAGTTGTCTGGGTGCCCTTGTTGACGGCACCTGCCAAAAATGTGCGTGAAGGGCGTTACCAGAGCAAAAGCTTTCACGCATGCGGCGATAGTCAACTCTTTTTTGGAACATCAGCTTGAACCCGCAATTGTAAACCTCAAACAAGGAGGTGCAACAAAAAATGATCCGGAGGCAGATGCCGCCCGAACAGAGGGTGTAACAACCGACTGATCGTTTCGGGTGGAAAAATCATGTGTTTTTTCTCCACTCAATGCCTATTACAGGCATACGTCCCAGGCAAGACCTGCGACACACGCAAAAAGGGCAGCCACGTTGCTAAAACTCGTCAGAGAATTCTGAACAGAGTAATAGCAGCCTCGGCTTGCCCTTGTTTTTTTACAACAAAAAAGGGCGAAGCTGGTTGCTTTACCCTTGCTAAAACTTACTCAAGAAATCAGGCGGTTTAATGCCGGCGAACTCGCAGATAATGTCCACGACTGCAGCCGCGTAAGAAAAGTGAGAAGCTTTTTTGCTGCCGCTTTTGCTGTTAATATAATCTTTGCAGGCCTTGTCGGCATTAGCCGGACATCCTACAAATCTCATTTTTTCCAGAAATGGTATGTCTGCTTTGGAATCTCCGATACCCAGGGAAGCCCCGAGGTCTATCTCTTCTTTTTCCGCTAAAAACTCAACAGCAGTTCCCTTATTGACATGGGGAGGCACAATGCTGACTGTTTGCTGAGAACATATGATTCTCACCCGTCTTTCTAACACTAAGTTTTTTAGCTCGTGCCTTGCCAAATTATCTCTTATGGATTCTATGTCCACAACGCTGTCAAACTTTTGGTTGAGAGTAATGGCCATCAGGTTTCCCGGCAAGCAGCATAAACCCGGATATCTTTTCAATATTTTGGGAACTTTCTTTCTGAGAATTACGGCAAATAAAGCTCTCATTTCTTCAGTAACGCCGGGCGTGTATATCGGAGCGCATTTTGTATTCGGGTCGTACAAAGCAATTCCATTCTCGATCACCATCAAAGATGAAAGCGGCCGCCCTATAAACAGAGAGGTTGCTTCCACAAAGGGAATGTTCCTGCCGGAACAAAACCTGATCTGCGGATGTCTTCCGACATTCGCCTCCCTTATATACCTCGACAGCCAGCCAAAACTTTCATAGTACATTTCATCAATGCCGCCGTCTTCTGAAAAAAGGCAGCCGTCCAAATCCAGGAATATAGCGCCATTGCCCATGCTCATGATTTTTCTCCTAAAAGGATTTCAAAGGTCTGTTAGATAATCTTGCACATAAAGAACTCCTCTGTCAACATTGATTTACAATTTGTTTTTTGGTATAAATATACAATATGATAAATAATATGATAAATAACAAAATAAAAAAGATACTTTATTACGCATCGTTGATTGTTTGTTTTATTGCTGTTTTTGGGCTGGGCATCTGGGTTGGCGTGGATAAGATTGCCTATCATGTCCCTCAGCCCGGGACTATTGATTTCTCTTTATTCTGGGACGCATATAACAAGCTGCAAGAAACTTTTATCAGCCCCGATAAAATAGACAATCAGAAAATAATCTACGGGGCGATTGAAGGAATGGCCGAAACCCTGGACGACCCCTATACTGCTTTTTTTGACCCCGAACAGGCCAGAAGGTTTGAGCAAGATCTCTCCGGGTCTTTTGAGGGAATCGGCGTTGAAATCGGCATCAAAAAAGACCAGCTTACCGTAATAGCTCCCTTGGAAGGAACCCCCGGACAAAGAGCCGGATTAAAACCGGGCGATGTTATTGTAAAAATAGATGGTAAAGATGCTTTGAATATGAGCACTGAAGAAGCGGTGAGCTTGATCAGGGGAGCTAAAGGAACAGAAGTTACACTGACAATCTTCAGAGACGCCTGGACTAAATCAAAAGATATAAAGATAATACGTGGCACCATAAACATTCCGTCGATGAAGTGGGAGCTGATGGACGAGAATATCGCATATATCCATCTTTATCAGTTCGGAGATTTAATTTCATCTGACTTTTCCAAGGCGGCTGTGGAAATAATAGACAGCCCGGCAGAAAAGATAATACTGGATTTAAGGGACAATCCCGGAGGATATCTTGAAATGGCTCAAGAGATAGCTGGTTGGTTTTTAAGCAGAAATCAAATCGTAACTATTGAAGATTTCGGCGGAAACAAAGAGCAGCAAGTTTATAAAACACAAGGCACCGGCAGTTTTGTTGATTATCCTATGGTAGTTTTGATAAATGAGGGTTCAGCCTCTACTTCGGAAATTTTAGCAGGCGCTTTAAGGGACAACAGAAAAATAAAGCTGATCGGGGATAAATCTTTTGGAAAAGGGTCGGTACAGCAGATAGTGGATTTAAGAGGAGGGTCGTTCTTAAAAATAACCATTGCCAAGTGGCTTACTCCTAAAGGGATATCCATATCAGAGGCAGGGTTAAATCCTGATATAAAGGTAAGTTTGACGGAAGAAGATTCTCTAAAGGAAAATGACCGCCAGCTGAACAAAGCCCTTGAAGTAATTAAGGGTTTGAAGTAGAATAAAAAATTATACAATTTAATAATAAATAACTATTTCGAACATGAAAGTAATTCTTCTCCAGGATGTTGAAGGCCTTGGAAAAAAATACGAGGTAAAAGAAGTAAAAGACGGCTATGCCAGGAATTTTTTGCTTCCGCAAAAATCAGCCAGAGCCGCAACTAAACAGGCCTTGAAATGGCTGGCAGACCAAAAAGAAGTGATCGAGAAGCAAGCCGAGGAAGATTTGAAAAAAGCCCAGGAATTAGCATCAAACCTGGACGGATTAGAGATAAATATCTCTGTCAAGGTAGGAGACGAGGGTCAGCTCTTCGAGTCAATCAACAGCCAGAAAATTGTTGAAAAACTTAAGGAAATGGGCTTTGAAGTAAAAAAGTCCCAGATTAAATTAGAGGACCCGATCAAAGAAATCGGAGAGTTTGCGGTTAATATAGTTTTTGACCATAATTTGGAATCTGAAATAAAAATGATAATTAGCGGAGAAAAAAAGGAGATAAAAGAAGAAGAATGACAAAATACATTTTCGTTGCAGGCGGAGTAATGTCCGGCATCGGTAAAGGTATAGCCACTGCTTCAATAGGCAGAATCTTAAAAAGCAAGGGCTATAAGGCAACTGCTATAAAGATTGACCCGTATATAAACGTTGATGCCGGGACAATGAATCCTGTCGAGCACGGGGAAGTTTTTGTGACCGATGACGGCACAGAATGCGACCAAGATGTGGGAAACTACGAAAGATTTCTGGACGAAAATATCTACGACGGAAACTATATGACCACCGGACGGGTTTATCAGTCGGTGATAAACCGGGAAAGAAACCTGGAGTACGGCGGCAAGTGCGTTGAAGTTGTGCCCGATATTCCCAATGAAGTTATATCCAGAATTGAAAAAGCCGGGAAAAAAGTCAAAGCAGAATTTGTTTTAATTGAAATCGGAGGTACTGTGGGAGAATACCAGAACATGCTGTTTTTGGAAGCCGCCAGAATGATGAAGCTTGCACATCCAAAAGACGTGCTTTTTATTTTAGTCAGTTATTTCCCGGTGCCTAAGATGATAGGAGAAATGAAAACAAAACCCACGCAATACGCGGTCAGAACATTAAACTCAGCCGGCATACAGCCGGATATGATTCTGGCCAGGTCTGTTATAGCGCTGGATGAGCCGAGGAAAAGAAAGGTGGCAACATTCTGTAACGTAGAAAAGGATGATATAATTTCTGCGCCGGATGTAA
Organism: uncultured Candidatus Saccharibacteria bacterium; assembly: GCA_964453095.1. Classification (GTDB taxonomy): domain Bacteria; phylum Patescibacteriota; class Minisyncoccia; order Minisyncoccales; family Staskawiczbacteraceae; genus XYD1-FULL-39-28. The sequence goes on along the minus strand of CAYVRE010000001.1, from coordinate 14,063 downwards.
AATCTATTTACGAAGTGCCGGTTAATTTTGAAAAAGAGAGGATGGGCGACAGGATTATGAAAAAATTCGGCATGAAAACCAAGCCGAGCAACTTAGATGATTGGAATAAACTGGTAAAACTAATAAGAAACTCTCCCGAGGTTGTTAATATAGGGATTGTCGGAAAATACTTTGAAACAGGCAGTTTTACCTTAATGGATTCATATATATCTGTTATAGAAGCCATTAAACATGCTGCTTTCTCTCAAAACAGAAAAGCAAAAATCAGCTGGCTCTCGGCTGAAGAATTTGAAAAGAACCCGGCGGCATTAAAGGAACTCAAAAAATACGCCGGGATAATTGTACCGGGCGGATTCGGAAGCAGGGGAGTGGAAGGAAAAATTAAAGCCATAGAATATTGCAGAAAAAACAAAATCCCATTTTTAGGATTGTGCCTCGGCCTTCAATTGTCGGTGATTGAGTTTGCCAGAAATGTGGCGGGCATAAAGGACGCCACCTCCAGGGAGTTTGATAAAAAAGCCAAGAATCCGGTGATTGACGTAATGGAAGAACAAAAAAATCTATTGCAGGAAAAACATTATGGCGGGACCATGCGCCTTGGTGCATATGATTGCCAAGTTCAGCCAAACACCATCAGCCATAGGGCCTATAAAGATTGGGCAGGGCAGAACAAAGGGCCGTATGTAATCTCGGAAAGGCATCGCCACAGATACGAAGTAGACAATAACTACCGCCAACTGCTTGAAGAAAAGGGCCTGGTTGTGGCCGGTATAAATCCCAAATCCAATTTGGTTGAAATAATTGAGATAAAAAACCACCCATTTTTTGTGGCATCCCAATTCCATCCGGAGTTCAAATCAAGGCCGTTAAAACCACACCCCTTGTTTAAAGAGTTTATTAGAGTGGCGATTAAACCCGAGGTTAAATAACCGAGACAACTTTTGCCAATCTACGGGTGCCGTTAAAAATCCTTTTTGTTTTAGAGGAGAATTTGACCACGCCGTCTTTCATGGAGTAAAGAGTGTTGTCAGAACCCATTTTTACGTTTTTACCGGTAAGATATTTGGTTCCCCTTTGTCTTATAATTATCATGCCGATCTTAATCTTCTGGCCGTCGGAAACCTTAACACCTAATCTCTGGCCGGCTGAATCTCTCCCTAATCTGGATGAACCGCCTTGTTTGGTCTTAGACATGTTTTTATCTTGTTTAATATAATAGATATATGTTATCAGAAATAAAACACTTTGTCAAAAATTTCTCCGATAGAAATTTTTATGATATAATACTATTTATAATCGTAGCGCTTTTATTATTACTTTCTTTCGCCCTGGGGTATATAACGGCCAAATACCAAGCTAAAGAACCGATTCAAATTAATACACAAGCAGCCCAATGAATATACCGCAACACATAGTTTTATTCCCCGACGGCAACCGCCGCTGGGCGAAACAAAAAGGCCTGACAAGCCTCAATGGCCATAAAAAAGGTTATGAAAATCTTTTAGATTTTTCCGAGTGGTGCAAAAAGAGGGGAGTCAAAGTGCTTACCGCTTTTGGCTTTTCAACTGAAAACTGGAATCGAACTCCGGAAGAGGTCAATTATTTAATGAATCTATTAGAAAAGTGTCTTCTCGATAATTTAGAAAAGTACAACAAAGATGGAATTAAGGTAAAAGTGATAGGGCAGAGGGAGCGATTGCCAAAGCCGTTGCAAGAAGCCGTAAAAAAGGTGGAAAAATCAACAGAAAATAATACAAACCTTTTTCTCAACATGGCCATCAGCTATGGCGGAAAATGGGATATTCTTCAAGCTATAAAAAAAATAGTTGATGATAAAATACCCACAGACAAAATAGATGAAAAACTGTTTGAAAGCTATTTATCTACTACAGGACTTCCTGTTCCAGATTTAATAATAAGGGCAGGCGGAGAAATGAGGATGTCTAACTTCGTGCTCTGGCAGGCAGCTTATTCAGAACTATATTTTTCACCAAAACTTTGGCCTGACTTTACGGAACAGGACTTGGCCGAGGCATTAGAGGAATATGACCGGCGCCACCGCCGCTTCGGCCAGTAGTTTATTGTGCGACAAAAATAGGCGACACAACAGGGTGGGGGGAGAGTATCAAAAAACAGCATTTTTGCTGTCTTTTTTTATATATATCTTAAGATGTCTTTGACAGAGCTTGCGCCATTTCCAGCCACTTGGGCTGCCTCGGCCTGTTCTTATATTTAGCAGATGACTTTTGGATTTCTATAAGAGAACACAGGTCGTTTTTTTTCCAAGCAGTTAAATATTTTCCTTTATTTCTTTGAATTATCTCAACGCTTTTGGCCCAGAGCTCAAAATCCTTCTTCTTTTTTTCAGCCAGCGTATTTTTCCGGAAAAAGGGCACGACTGTTCCGGAGATATCATCAATCTTCTGCACCGAAAACCTTGCCTGGTCTTTTGTGATGCAAACCTCGCCACAGCCCATTTCATCCTTTATCTTTTCCAGCATCTTGGCATTGGCCTTGGGGCCGGTCACCACAAACTGAACCTTCCATCTGTAATAAGTGGGGGAATTGGTTCTTTCGTGCCTGGTATCTTTGCGGAACTGCAGATCAAAGCATCCGTCGTTGTTTACCAAAGCTGCTATATTAATATCTTTTTTTATTGCCATAAATATTTTTTGATAATATATTTTATTATACCAAACATTTAATTGTGCGACAAGTTTAGATTACTCCTTTAAATCTTTTCCACTATGGAACTGACGGTGTATATCACGCAAGCGCTTGTTTGTTACGTGGGTATATATCTGGGTGGTCATTATGCTTCTATGCCCTAGAAATTCTTGGATTGAACGCAAATCAACGCCCTGAGTAAGAAGGTCGGTAGCGTAGGAATTATGGCTTACAATACCATCCGTTATAAGGTTGTGATGGGTAGCACCAAAATCAAAAGTGGAGTATCTTCCAAAAGGTAGTTGTTTTTTTTCTTTTACTCTTAACCATTTGGCCTCGTCGTTATTGGCTATATTTTTGAGGATACCCAATAAATATGAATTGTATCCTTTTTTCTTTAGTTGCAAAATAATTTTATTCACAGTGTTTTTTACAGGAATCATATCATTACGTGTATATCTGTACAAGTCATTAATTCCGAATTGTCTCAACGAATCAATCCAAATTATATTCTTTTCTTATTTTGTAGAGAATTTTATTGACTGGAATCTTGTCTCCTATGTAATCATTGCTAATTATTAATTTTTTGGTTTTTAGGGTGGGTATTTCTTTTATAAACCGCTTTTGATCTGGCTGGTGTAGAATATGAAGAGTAAAAAAATCATGAGTAAACTCTCTTTTTTGAGGAAGCATTACGGTTCGCGTTCTTTTATTTATATGCGAATCTATGCCAAAACGTAAAAGACAAATTTGCATGTCCTTTAATAACTCAACGCTCGAGGAAAAAAATCTAATTGTCCCGCTATTTCCTTCGGCGTCATAAAATCCGGCTATAAATTGGGACACCTCTTCTTTAGTAGCCCCTAAAAGCCTGGATGGAATCCTGGCAATATTAGCCCTCTCCTTAATTTTAATTTCTTGGAAAAACTTTACTAGTTCTTGATCGTATATAGTCAATTTGTACGAATTTATATTTTTTACTTTTTCTATCTTTGGGTTAAGACACAATAATTCTCTAGCTAGATTCTGGTAAAATTTTAGAAAGTTTATATCTTTATCGTGTAATATCACTGCTCTTCGTCTTTCGCTCACAGTACCGTCTCCTAGTACATAACCAATCAAACGCCACAGGCGAGGGTTTAAATAGTTTTTCCCGACAAAATCAATTTCTTTTACCCCCATTATGTAGTCTCCAAGTTTTAATTCCTTAACCTTAATTTCTGTTACTCCTTCTGGTCCAAGTGTAAAAACTCTATGAAGTGGTGAACAAACCAAGTTATAACCGTCAGCCCAAATCGAGCAAAGCGAGGCGATGTGATAACTTTTACTAGTTACAACAGATTTTTTTATTTTAAGCTTTTGCAGGTCTAGTGAAATGAGCGACGGGGAAGTTGCGAAAAATAATTCTCGGGCGGATAATATTTTCTCCGTAGAGGCAATACGGGTTGAAGGATGGAGGCAATGTCTTAACGTGTGAGGAGTTGTAAAAATAGGGATACCAGCTAATATAGCATACTTTTTAACGATCCTTTCAATAGAGCGCGCAGTAAGGCGCCTGTCAGCATCTTTTCTGCCACCGGCATTCAAAAATAAAGGCTTTTCTTTGTCTTTTCTAGTTGCTAAATATTTTTTAATCCATTCTAAAGCCCTTTCTGAGAAATAGACTGTTCTAGGATTGCCTCCTTTTCCGATAACTCCTAGCTCAAAATCTTTCTTGTTTTTTATATTCGCGAACTGTTCGGTATTAAGTGCTACTAACTCTGCGATTCTAAGCCCGGTTGAGAATAAGGTCTCTAAAATAGCCCTATCCCTTAGCCTAATATCGTCTTTTGGCTCGGCAGCTATCAAAAGCTTCTCAACCTGCTCTATATTAAGGAATTTGACGGTTTTAACGCTTTTATCGGGCTTAGGAAGGGTTACTTTGCCTGGTGGCAGTGAAACTATGTCTTTGGCTATAAAATAGGCTAAAAACGCCCTTAAAGCGATCAAATAGTAGTTCTGGGTGGTCTTTTTAAGGGATTTGCCTGTTTTGGGGTTTTGATAGCGAGAGAGGTATAATCTATACTCCCAAATCTGCTCTGGGGTCAATTGGTGGGGGAGCAGGCCCTCTAAATTCTTATATTTTAACCACCCAAAGAATTTGTTTAAATATTCCTGGTAATTCTTCTGAGTATTATTGCGCAATCCTTTTTCTACGTCGCAATAATCTAAAAAGTCATTTATGTGTTTTATCAACGGCGTGTTTGATTGTTCCATGTATTGGCTTATTGTATTAAAGAAGTCTCTTTACTAACATTTTACGACATATACTATATCTATAATAAGCCATCCCCTAAGGCCCTGTCAACCCCTTAAAGGGTCAGGGCTGGGCCTGAGGCTCGGCTGTTGGGCAAACTTGCGGGCATTGCTGCGCCTGCTGAACTTTTCCGGGATTAAATACGCTGTCCACCACTCCGGAAAAATATTCTTTTATTTTTTCTCCGATTGTCTGAGAAACTTTTTCTTTTTCCGCATTGATTCCTTCCTGAATCATATCTCCCCTCTTCTCCACTTCCCCACCTATCTTAGAGTAGACAGTATCGTTAACCCAATTGGAACCCTTTTTAAGGTAGTCTTGGGCCATATTAGCTACCGGTAAAAACAAGGCTTCCCCCAACTCACTGACAGCCGGTTGCCGGCTCAAAAAAATCGCAGCCAATATAACAAAAACTATTACAATATATACAACCAATCTTTTTTTCATATGATAATCTTATTTATTTTATTCCGGCAAAGTGTCGCACAATAGAACTAGGCGAGCGCTTTTATCGCCTGCTCTATCCTCCGCAAGGTTTCTTCCTTGCCCAAGATGTCAGCTATTTCAAATGGGCTGGCTGATGCCTCCTTGCCGGATAAGGCCACTCTTAGCGGCCAGAGCAAGTAGCCCTTGTTTTTTTCCGGGTATCCTTTCTCTGAATTAAATTTTTCAATAGCGGAGAATAATTCTTTTTCTAAATTTTTCAGGCTCCATTTTTTAACTCCGGTCAATATCTTTTTTGATTCAGAAAGCGACTCTTCTACCTCCCGCTCCCCCATCTTCTGCCATTTGAGCAAATCTTTATCGTAATTTAAAATATCTCTGAAAAAATATTCTGAGAACTCAATAATTTCTGGAACTCTTTTCATTCTGGTTCTTGAAACTTCAACAATTTTTTGCAGTTTATTCTGCGATACCTGGCCTATCACCAGAAGTCCCGCCTCTTTAAGGTATGGACTGCAAAGTTCCGTTAGCTTTTCTATCGGTTTTTCGCGGATATATAGGCCGTTTAAGAAATCTAGCCTCTGCGTGTTAAAAATAGCTCCGGCTTTTTGCACTTTTTCTATGGAAAACTCTTTAACCAGCTGAGAAAGAGAAAATATCTCTTTCTCCGTTCCCGGGTTCCAGCCGAGAAGAACCATAAAATTAACCAAGGCGTCCGGCAGATAACCCTGCTTATGATAATCTGCCAAAGCCACATCCCCGTGGCGCTTAGAAAGCTTGCTCCGGTCCGGGTTTAGCATCAAGGGCAAGTGGGCATAGACCGGCGTATCAAACCCCAAGGCCTTTTGCAGAAGAATCTGCCTTGGAGTGTTAGATAAGTGCTCCTCGCCCCTGATAACATGGCTTATCTGCATTTCATAATCATCAACCACAACCGCAAAATGATATAGAGGGGTATTAAAGTTTTTGGCAATCACCACGTCTCCCAGAAGTCCTGCGTCAAACTCCACGCTTCCGCGGATAAGGTCGTCAAATTTAACTTTTTTATTCTCAACCCTGAATCTTATTACCGACGGCTTGCCTTCTGCCAGGTTTTTTTTGACAACCTCGCTCGGCAGATTGGCGCATTTGCCGCTATATCTAGGAGCCACTCCCCTAGCCATCTGCTCCTGGCGTCCGTTTTCCAGCTCTTCTTCCGTGCAAAAACAATAATATGCTTTGTTCTGGTCTAAAAGCTTTTTTAGATATCCTTTATAGATATCCAATCTCTGCGATTGTTTATACGGTCCAAACCCTCCGCCGATATCCGGGCCTTCATCCCAAGCTATCCCCAGCCACTTCAACTCATCTATAATCTCCTGCACCCGTTTCTGTTCCGACCTTTCTACGTCGGTGTCCTCAATGCGTAAAATAAACTGGCCTTTGTTCTTTTTTGCAAAAAGGTAATTGAATAAAGCGGTTCGAGCGCCGCCGACATGCAAGGGGCCTGTCGGCGACGGAGCAAACCTCGCCCTTATTTTTTTCGGCAGACTCTTTGAGTTTTGTTTTTTTATCATAAATTAGTTAAGCATTAAAAATTCCAAAATTTCTCTGGCGATCGCCCTGGCCGCCATTGGTTTTGCAAATCCTAAAGCTGCTTGCTTCATTTCTTCTAATTTTTCCGGGAGAAGAAATAACAGCCGAATCTTTTCTAAAAAGAAATTGGGAGTTAAATTATCCTGCTCGATTACCAAACCGGCCCCAGTGGCGGCATAGGCATAGGCATTTTTTGCCTGATGATTGCTTGCCGCAGACGACAAAGGAATTAGAATGCTGGGCTTGCCACAGGCGGCAATTTCAAAGATAGAGCCAGAGCCTGCTCGGGAGATTATAAAATCGGATGCCTTGTAGGCCTGCTTAATTTTTTCTTCATCCAAAAATCCGACGGGATGATAATATTTTCTCAAATCTTTATCCATTACTACCTGCGCCTCCCCTTCTATCTCTTTGATATTTTCTCTGCCGGCCACGTGAATTATTTCGTAATCCTTTAATAAATCATTGAGTATTCGCAAAACGAAATCGTTAATGGCCTCGGCGCCCTGAGATCCGCCCAAGAATAAAAAAACGGGCTTTGAAAGAGTTAGGCCGAAAAACTCTTCTGCAATTTTAACCTCTCCATCAAGAAGTTCGTTTCTTATGGGATTGCCGGTTAAGGTTGTTTTTCCTGGGTCGAAATATTCTGTTTTAGGAAAAGATACAAAAATCTTTTTAGCCCACTTGGAAGTAATCTGGTTGGAAAGCCCCGGCGCCACATCTGATTCGTGCAGAAACACAGGTATTCTTAAAAATCTGGCTGAATATGTCACAGAGACAGAGCCGGAACCGCCTTTGCTGAAAACTAAATCGGGCCTGATTTTAATAAGCATAAAAAAACTCTGTACAAATCCGAAAGGAATCTTAAACACAATGTCTATAATATTCTGCCACGAAAAATACCTCCTGATTTTTCCTGAGATAATTGTTTTTATGATAAAATCTTCCTGGGACAGCAAAATCAACCCGTATTCATCCTTGGGGCCGAGATAATAAAGCTCCAAATCCTTTTTAGTATAAATCCTCCTTATTTCCCTTACGATAGCGACTATGGGGAAAACATGTCCGCCCGTCCCCCCGCCGGTAAATAATATTTTCATAGTTATATATTAAGAATTTTTTGAAATATTAAACAATAGCCCTACGCCGATTAATTCTATTGCCAAATGCGAACCGCCGTAGCTGAAAAATGGCAATGGAACTCCGGAGATAGGAAAGATTCCTATAATCGACGCTATGTTTATAAAGGCCTGAAAAGTTATCCAAAAAACAATACCTACAGCTGTTAATTTTGAAAATCTGTCGTTGGAATTCCTGGCAATATTAATACCCAGCCAGAAAAATAAGATGAACAAACCGATCAATATTGCGCAGCCGAGTATTCCCAGTTCCTCGCCCATCACTGCAAAAATAGAATCTGTCATGGCCTGGGGCAGATAGCCGAATTTTTGAGTAGACATGCCGAGGCCCTTGCCAAAGAACCCCCCGGATCCCAATGAAATCAATGATTGGCGTATTTGAAATCCCTTGCCCAAAGGATCTGATTCCGGATGCAAAAATATCAGCCAGCGGTCCAGGCGGTAGGATTCATATTTCACTAAAAACAATAAACCTCCTAATGCCGCGGCGACTATTGAAAGCGTATGCCAGAGAGGCGTCTTAACTGAGAAATACATCACCAGCAGAGTAAGCCCGATTATTCCCAACGTACTGAGATCCGGCTGTAAAATCAAGATTATCGAAATAACTCCTAAAAAAACCAGGAAAGGTAAAAATGCGTATATTAGATTATGATAACCTTTTTCAGCAACGGATTTCCAGCCCGAGGCCGAATTATCCGAAAGTTTAGAGGAAATCCAGGCGGCCAGGTATAGGATGGCGGTAATTTTTAAAAATTCTGACGGTTGAAAGGAAAAACCGCCTATGCTTATCCACCGGCTGGCGCCCCACAATTTTACCCCCATCATCGGCAAAAAAACAAAAAGCAAAACTATCAAATTTATAATAACAAATAAGGGAGCCCATTTTTTAAGAAATGCCAAAGGAATTTTATAAGCAATTGTACCGAGAACAAGGCCGAGCAAGAGTCCGAAAACCAGCTGATGCGTCAGATAATAATAAGTATTGCCGAATTTCTGCAAGGAAGACAAAGAAGAAAGGCAAGCTAAAAACAAAAAACTGAAAGCCAGCATGAAAACTACCAGAAAAAATAAAAAATAATTAAAGCGGCTTTTCATGTTTTTCAGAAATATATTTTACCCAAAACTTAAATTGGTCTCCTTTTTCCTCAAAATTCTTCCACAAAGAATAACTGGGGGATGCGCAAGATAAAAGACATATCTCTCCCCCACCGGTATGTTTATATGCGAATTTAACCGCCTCTTCCATACTGGATGTTTCCAGAATATTAATCCCCCTTTTTCCTTTGATAATTTTTCTTCCGCTGTCCGGAAAAAGCACAATGTTCTTTATTTTATGTTTTTTAATGGTTTTCTCTAATTTAGAAAATGAGTATCCCCTATCCTGGCCGCCAAGAAAAATAGTCCCAATTTTGGGCAATGATTTAATCGCAAGTATGGTTGATTCCGGGGTCGTGGAGATAGCGTCGTCATAAAATTTAATGCCGGAATATTCTCCGATAAATTCGAGGCGGTGCGACAGCCCCTCAAAGGTTTTAACCGCCTTTTTTATATCTTCTTCCGAGACGCCCAACACCCCCGCAACTGCTATCGCCGCTTTTATATTTTCTCTATTGTGCTTGCCCGGCAGATTAATTTCAGAATCATCCAAGGGTATTTTGCCTGCAAAAGGAATCGTTTTCGCTCTTGCGGATTTTGCCCACAAAGCCATTTTACTATTTCTAGGGTTGAAGACTAATATATCTTCTTTCTCCTGATATTTTATGATATTTTTCTTAGCTGCATAATAGTTCTTTATGCCGCGATGATAATCCATGTGTTCCGGGAATAAACTTGTTATCACGGCAATATTGGGAGAAAATTTGATATCATCCAGTTGATAACTGGAAAGCTCTATAACAAAAATAGTGTCCTTCTTTATTTTTTTAAAAAGCGCTTCCAGCATGGGATTGCCGATATTCCCTAAAAGCTCGGCATTTTTTCCGGCTTGCTTCAAAATATGATAAATCAAAGAGGCCGTCGTGCTTTTACCTTTGGTGCCGGTAATCCCGATTATTTTTACCTGGGGAAACTGGCGGATATATGAAAAAAATATATTTGTCGCCGTAGTGTAGGGAATTTTTATAGACTCTTTGGGAACCCCCGGAGATCTTACTGCTATATCATATTTTACCTGTTCGGCCAGATAATCCGGGTTATCTTTTACGTCCCCTATCTCTACTTTCAGGCCTGAGAAATTTTCATTTAAATATTTCTTTGTTATTTCACCCTCTTTGCCGTATCCCAGAAGAAAAGCGCTTTCCATGCCCAAAAATTTGAGATAATCCGGCACAGATGACGGCTGCGCCTTAAAAACCTTTGCTATCAGCTCCTTGGGCTTTTTCTTTCCCTGAAAATATATTTTGAAAGGAATTTTTCTTTCATTAAAAAAATATCTATTGTCTTCAGGGTCGATCTTCGGCAGGAATATTTCCCCGGCAAGATCATCCCTGAATTTTTCTCT
>CAYVRE010000001.1:0-3339 GCA_964453095.1 uncultured Candidatus Saccharibacteria bacterium | reverse complement strand
CCCGAGGAATCTATCTTAAAGTTTTTATTGCAGGAAGAAAAATATGGAAAATATTTCTTATACCTTACGAATAGCTCCGCTACGCGGATTTCATAAAAAGGCCTCAACATGGAAAAATATGAAAGGTCCGGGCTGATGAACTTTTTAACGTAGTCTTGGAATAAGTTTTCGAATTCATAAGATTTAGACCACTGATGATTCACGGTTTTGCCTCTGTATCTTACGTTGCCGAAATTGCTGCTGAATTCATTGGAAACCACGAAATATGAATAATGATAAATCACTGCAGATAAAATTCCCAAAAAAGCATATATTCCGGAAACAGGTATGTGCCCGTTATAATATCCGGTCCCCTGATTAAATATCTTTTTATCTAAATTCCTCCTTATTTTTAAAGAGCCGATCCTCGTTTCAATTTCAAAAGACTTGCCTTTGCTTTCAAAAGTAAAAGCCCCGCCCTCTATTTCTTTTATAACCTTATCCACCAGCGGTGATGGTTTTTGAGTCTCTATAAAAAAGGCGGAAAAATCTGCCCCGTATTCTTTAAACAGCTCTGCTGTTACGATTGAGTCCTTGCCACCGCTGATGCCTACTAAAAACTTTGTGTTTCTTTCCATTCTGTAATTCCTGGAGGCTTTGCTTCTATGCCCCTCGGGGTACAGGTCGAATTTAAAACCGGGAAAAATTGCCGGATCCAGTTTGTTTCTATAAAAAAACTCTCCTAAGCCCTTAGCATAAAAAGAAGTCCAAAAATCCGCCTCTTCTTTTGTCAGAGAATACCCTGTCTTTATTTTCCGAGAACAATGAAGCTTATAGTAGCTGACTCCGAGCGCTAAATGGACATCCTGCAGAATCTTTTTTAAAAGGCCCGCCGGCAATTCCTCCGGATTAAAGGCCTTTGGAATAATTATTGTTTCCGTAAACAGATCTGCGCTGCCATCTTTGAACTTAGCCTGATAATTAAAAGAGATCCTCTTTTCCTGGGGCTCAAATTTATAGGATGTAAATTCAAAATATATAGGATTTGTCGCCATAGCTATATTAAATTATAGCAATTTCTGGCGAAAAGACAATCAGGCGTTGCTGGACAGGCGCCTGAATATGACAATAAACAGGAAGATTAACACCAGTATCACTAAAATCCATAGATACCAGCGCTTCAAAAATTCCCAAAATCCTGAGGCGGGCGGAGCAGATGAAATGGCCGCTGCCTGGCTGGGGGTAAGGTTTATCGTAACAGTATCTGACTGCGTAGCCCCGCCTGATGTTATCGAGGCAGTCCCCTGTTTTGAGGCCTCAGTATTTAGAGCCTGAGTTTTACCTTCAAATGTTATCACCTTTGTAGTTCTGGCCGCCAGAGATCCGGCATTTATTCCTGAAACAATGTCGCCGGCAACAGAAATATCATTAACTTTCAAATTGCCGAGATATCCGATTTCGTTTGGCAAATTGGCGCTCACATTAACGTTGTCGGCCTGGCTATCAGAGTTATTTGTAACAGTTATTAAAAAATAGGCGTTCCCGTTTGACCCAACTTGTATAGTTTTATTCCACTGATTTTCAAGAACATCTTTTTTAGCAAGGAATGTCATTGATAAGGTATTTTCTCCTATCTTACAATCGCTGACGCAGTTAGCAGAAGTCTCGCCCAAGCTGGTTTCGCATAATCCGTTGCCGCAATTACCGGCCGGACAATTAGGTATTAATACATTTGAACACTTTGATGAAGAGCAGGTGTCTGTTGTGCAGCTGTTATTATCCGAGCAGCTTCTGTATAAACCGCTGGCTGATCCAAGCGAATCATACCAATACAAATTGTCAGCGTAGCAGGCTGTTCTATAATGAAGTACGTATGGATTCGGCGCAGGAGGATATTGGATAGCAGTACACAGTCCGTACTGGCAGGTTTGGTTTACTCCGTAACAGCTTTGATACAGCTCCTGTCTTGTTCCGCAGGAATCGTACCAATAAATATCATTGCCCTGGCACAATTTATATGCATGGTAGGTGCAATTTCCATATGGATTATATGAACATGAATTATTTTGGCATCCATTCTGACAGTATTGGATCAAGTCCTGTTGAGTTCCGCAGGAGTCAAACCAGTAAAGATTATTGCCCGAGCATTGCTGGTATGAGTGGTAGGTGCAGCTGGATCCGCATGACCCGTTACTGCAGGTCTGGTTGCCTGTACAGTTGCTCTTCAGCTGAGCTGAAGTAGAATTAGAACAGCTTGAGTTGGCTGTGCCGGGATTGCTGCAGGTATATGTGATGTAGTTTTGATAAACATTATTGTTCTGGCAGAAGGGAGAACCGGTAAATCCGTTGGCTCCGCATTCGGAGTTGGAAGCGCAGGTGATGTTCGGACTTGGACAAATATCGCGCCCGACTCCAAAATTGTAGTTAGATAATACTTCCGATGCATTCAGGGCTCTGTTATAAATTGAGACTTCATCTATCAGTCCATGAAAGAATCTATTTGAATCATTAGGATTTGAAGGATCTTTGCCAAACATTAACTGATTAATTGATGATTTGATGCCACCAGAAGCAGGAATAGCGGTAACAAGGCTTCCGTTTAAATATAGCCTCAAGTTTGATCCGTCGTATGTTCCCACTAAATAGTTCCATGTGCCTATTTGTAATTGCGGAGTTATTCCTGTTATGCACCAGCCGGCTGGGATGCCTAAAGCATTATTGCCAGGGCATGCTTCGGGAGAGATATATACTCCAAATCTGTACTGGTTATTTCCAGATGCGGTTGTAGCTGCGCTAGCACCCTCTAGGGTATATCCGTTTTGCTGGTTAAAATCCGATTTTTTAACAATTGAGGCGATGGTCGGGTTGCTTGAAGGATTTATCCAGGCAGCAACAGTTATTTGAGAAGGGTTGAGAGAAGAACTGTTATAAACGTTAGCATAGCTGGATGCATTGCCAGCAAAGCTTCCTGCCTGACCTATTTTCCCGGTAACAAATGACATTCCATTTGGAGTACCGTTGTTTCCGTTGCCAGATGAGTCCTGCGCGTTGCCGTCAAGCTTCCAATAGCCAACTAATCCAGACTGGCAATTTGCGGCGCTGGCTATTCCATATGCGCCAAAAACGAAAGCCAAAACAAATGCAGATGCGACGACTGCCTTGATAAAAATATTTTTGTTCATATTTTGAAAAATTATTAATATTTTTACGATTTTTGAATTATGCTGTACCCTACCATATTAAAGGAAATAAGTCAACTAAAACAGAGGTCTATTATTCCTCTGTTATGCTCTAAAATTATGGCAAAAAAGTAATAGTTTAGCCCAGAAGTCGGATTGCCGCCCCCATGATAGCCAAAAC